>JAJQIL010000118.1 GCA_021199235.1 Lachnospiraceae bacterium
AGAAAAAACTCTGGATATTTGGCGTGCTTTAAAAATCGGCTGTGAATGGTAACATCAGATTTTCCCTGATTCCCGGGCTTTTTTCGTCAGCTCATTTCGTTTTCTCGGTGGGCGTGTCAAGACAATGTCATAAAATCATTCCGTTGGCGTCAGATAAATGTTTCAATTTCATCAATTCCAGATATCTGGATAATTCTCATTCCACCATTGTTCGTCGTTGTTGTCTCTGATTATAGTGGTGTTTCCGTTCTTCCGCAAGCTCCAATCTCAAAACCAGGCGGCATGGCAGAAGCAATGCCAGTGGTTCCAAAAGTGACCGGAATCGCCGCAGAAAAAGACCCGCTGCATTCCGCAGCAGGCCTTTCAGAAACTCTCTTACCCTGTTTACTTTTTCCAGACAATCTCCAGATCATCTTCTGCATAAACTATGATTTCTTTAAAATATTCGTCCATCAGTTCCGGTGTCAGTTCTTTTACAGAGAACGTCTCAAAACCGGACTCTTTCTCAAGCCGAAGCACTTCATCCTCCGCTCTACGCAGCTGTGCCTTCAATTCTTCCAGATGTTTTTCCAGCCGTTCTCCATCGTCCGTTCCTGCGTCATAAGAAGCTCCCTCCAGAACATACTTCTCATAGTTACGCATCCGTCTTTCCCGGTTCACTGTAATCGAATGTTCTGCTTCCTGATATTTTATCCTCAAATCTTCCAATGTTTTTCTGGCTGTATTTTTATCCGCTTCCAGAAGCCGGCTACTTTCACCTAGCTCCAGGATATGCCCCTGCAGCCGGAATAGCAATACCTGTTCCAGTACAAAATCATCGATACGCTCCACACATCCGTCTGTCTCGCTCACCTTTTTTGTCGCACAGAGGTAATGCGGATGTCCCACTCTGCAGTGCGCCAGAGAACGTCCACAGCAGCCACATTTCAGCCGTCCCCTAAGGACATGCTCATCTGTTATTCTCCATTCTTTTCTGGAAGTAAAATGTTCCTGAATCCGGTCAAAGCGTTCCGGTTCGATAATCGGCTCATGATGATTTTCCGTCACGATCCACTGTTCTGGTTCCGTTTTCTTCCGCTTTCCCCTTACTGTCCTGCTTTCAATCACGCCCTGCACAAGATCGCCACGATAGGTTCGATTTTTCAGAATCTTACTTATTTCTGAGGACTGCCACAGATAAATTCCATTCCTGGGCTGAAACGTTCGCAGTCCTTTCTCAACCCTGACCTGCGATGGTGTCTTTACTCCTTCCGTATTCAGTGTTTTTGCGATCTGTACAGCCGATATCCCGTCCTCATGCATGGAAAAAATCCGGCGCACCACTTCCGCTTCCTCATCTGCTATCAGAAGCTTATGCCTGTCATCCGGGTCTTTTTGATATCCGAACGGTGCTTCCGTAGCAACAAAATTTCCCTGTTCCCGGATTGTATGCAGGGAAGCTTTGATCTTTACAGACAAATCCTTGCTGTAAAGGTCATTCAGCAGATTCTTAAAATTCACATCCAGGTCAGCCACACTTCCTTTGTAATCCGCACTGTCATAACCATCATTGACCGCAATAAAACGGACACCCATAAACGGGAAAATCTGTTCCAGATAAGTCCCCAGTTCAATGTAATCCCTTGCAAACCTGGAAAAATCTTTTACGATAATGCAGTTGACCTGCAGGTCTTTCACCTGCTCCAGAAGTTTCTGTATCCCAGGCCGGTTAAAATTTGTCCCGCTGTAGCCATCGTCTGCAAACTCGGTAACATCCGCATCCGGGAAATGTTCCAGCGCATAAGACTGCAGAAGCATCCTCTGCATGGTAATACTGTTGCTCTCTACGCGATTAAAATGATCCTCCTGGGATAATCTCATGTAAAGCGCAATCCGGTATCTCAGCATATCATTCCGTCCTTTCCAGCATCCATAGTTCTTTTCCAGTAAATTTGAACACAATCTGCACTCTCTTACCGGGGAATATCTGTATTTCCTCAATCAACGCGTGGAGCACTTCCGAAGTCAGCGGCGTACTTTCTTTTCCTTTCATCAACATCCGCAGGTACCGGTTTCTTCTTTCCGTCTCACCATCAATTTCTTTTAACCTTCTGGCCAAGGTTTTCAAGCTTCCCTCCAAAATATCTGTCTCTGCTTTCCGTTTTTCATTCTTTTCTTCAAATTCCTCCTGCGTCATGCCGTCGATTCGGAATTTCAAATAATCCTCGCTTCCAATCCTTTTCATATCTTCCATCCGGGTTTCCGTTCTTCGAAGTTCTGCCCGGACATTTTTCTTTTCTTCTTCTGCCCTCTGCCTGCTGATCTCTGTCAAATCTTTCTGACGCATCGTTGACAGGGAAAATTCGCGCTCAAACGCAGCCAGCACCACTCGGTTCAGCACAATCAGGGAAATCCTGTCATTCTCACACTTTCTGCTGTCAATTTTCCCCCGATTGACACACGCATACTGGTAATTCCTCACATTTGAATTTTTATGGCCGTTCAATCCACATACTCTGGTAAACTTCGCACCACACTCCCCACAGACAAGCAGGCCTTTATAGATATCTTCCTCCAGCGGCAATTTTCTGATCGAACCGGATGAATTTTTCATTGACCTGCTCTCGAACTTTCTCGCGCATGCTTCAAAATCTTCTTTGCTGATAATCGGCTCGTGATTGTCTTTTATCACCTTACAGTTGCCGTTAATCACATCAAAGCTTTTCCTTCCTTTTACACGTTTCCCGTCTTTATTTTGGCAGATCAGATATCCAATATAAGCACAATTATTTAACATTACATTTATAGAAGACGTATCCCAGCCATGTAACTCCTCACCTTCCTGCTGCCGGACATGGCCATAATTACGGTAATCACTTGGCCTATGGATTTTTTCTGAATACAGCCATCTGTTGATTGCCGCTACAGTGCAGCCATCCAAAAATCTCCGGTATATTTCCCGCACAATCTCTGCAGCTTCTTCCTCGACTTCCAGCTTCCGGATATTTCCTTTTATTACCGCACGGTAACCGTATGCAGGGTAATTTCCGCAGAAGCTGCCGCGTTCCCACTGTTTCTCTCTTGACGAGCGAACCTTTGCTGAAATATCCTTTGCGTAAAGCTCATTAACAAGGTTTTTCAGCTGCACGGCCATCGTCTCCGGATCACCGTCCATACTGTCATAATGATCACAGACAGCGATGAATCGTACACCCAGAAAAGGAAAAATCTTCCCCAAATAATTTCCCATCTCCAGATGATTCCTGCCGAAGCGGGAAAAGTCTTTCACAACGATACAATCTACTTTCCGGAGCCGGACATCCTGCATCAACCGTTCAAAGCCCTCCCGTTCGAAATTCGTCCCTGTCCTGCCAAGGTCAGAATAGCAGTCAAACAGTTCCATATCATTATGTTCAGACACATACCTGCGACACAATTCCGTCTGGATCTCTACCGACTCATTCTTACGGTCTGTCCCCTCCACGGAAAGTCTGGCATAAATACCCACGGAATATACTTTCAAGGGTGTTTTCTTTATTTCTGATCCTGATTGTCTGTTCTTTCTCGATGTTCTCGCCATCAGCCCGCCTCCTTTTCATCAAGCCCTGTGTTTTTGATGAAATCATACAGCAATGCCGTTTTCTCATAAAAATCCTGACACCGGAGCACTACCTGCAGGCGTTTGTCCTCATACACAAGAATCTTCTCCACGAAGGTCACCAGTGCCGTCCGATTCAGCGCATCCAACTCCAGAAGTTCTTTAAACTGTTCCAGCCGAATCCCGGCATCCAGTCCGCTCTTAAACATCGCCCGGATATTTTCTGTCTGACGGCGGATCACCTGCTCCAGTTCCGTGTATTTTTCTTCGTAAACATTAGAGAATGTCTTGAAATCCGCCTCGGAAATAATATTACTCTTATAATCCGCATACAACGCTGCGCGCAGCTTCCGGTATTTTTCCTGCTCCGCTTTCAGGCCAACGATCTCATTGTCAAAAGCAACGATGTCGTCATACCGCATCTCCAGATCCCGGACGGACGCCACCACTTTTGACTGCTCCACGATGCGGTCAATACGGCTTTTCAATCCGTAAAGGACAATCCTGTCCAACTGTTCCTCCGTAATGCTGTGCCGGGAACACTGCCCGTTTTTATTATGACTGGAGCAGATATACCGCACCGTCGTCTTCCCATTATATCGGGTAATACGCCGCACCATCGGCTCCCCGCAGTCCGCACAGTACAGAAGTCCTGCATACATGGACGGCTTGTTGCTCCCGGCTTCTGCACGACAGTCCGCTTTAAGCAGATCCTGCACGATATCAAATTCATCTTTTGCGATAACCGCTTCGTGTGCGGCAGGGATTTTCACCCAATCCGTTTCCGGCTTCTGCACAGATCTCTTTACTTTATAATTCACACGTTCCGTTTTCCCCTGCACCAGAGTACCCGTATAGGTTTCGTTTGTCAGTATTCTTTTCACAGCCACCGCTGACCACTTCGTCCGGATGCCCGTATGGAAGCCGGTACTGAACTTTTCGCCATTCGATTTCTTGTATTCCATCGGCGACAGGATGCCCATTCCGTTCAACCTGTCTGCTATCGCCTCAAAGCTGTAGCCCTCCAGCTTCCAGTCAAAGATGCTCTGTACAATCCCGGCCGCATACTTATCAATCGCAAGATGATTTTTATTCTCCGGGTCTTTCACATACCCATAAACTGCAAAAGCCCCGATGAACTGTCCCTTCTCCCGCTTGATCTTCTGGTGGCTCTTGACCTTTGAAGAAATGTCCCGGCAGTAAGAATCATTGATAAAATTTTTTACCGGAAGCACCAGCGCTTCTTCATTAAAATCCGCCGTCTGCGAATCATAATTATCATTGACCGCAATAAAGCGCACACCAAGAGCCGGGAACGTCTTCTGAATCAGACGCCCGGCCTCAATGTAGTCCCTCCCAAGTCGGGAAAGGTCTTTCACGACCACACACTCTACCTTCCCCGCCTTCACATCCTCCATCATCCGCTTATAGCCTGGTCTATCAAAATTTGCGCCGGACCAGCCATCATCGACATAGATGTCATAGAGTCCCAGATCATCCTGCTGCCTGATGAAGTCTCGCAGCAGGTCCCTCTGGGACGTGATACTGTTACTCTCCGCTTTTCCTTCATCCCCGTCGTCTTTCGACAGGCGAAGATAGGCGGCTGTGTTGTAGTATTTCTTTCCTTCCATTTTATTCCAACCTCCTGATTGTATTGGTCAGGCATCCGTCCTACGGGATGACGAACCAACATAATCAAAGGCCGCTGATTTAGTCTGCCCTTAGGATAACACACCTGCCCCGGCAATCACTATGTACATCATTTTTGCGTAACAATTTAGAACAGCATTGAAATAACAGTCAGTGGCCTGCTGTTCTGAATTGTTGCAATCCTCCTTCCCACTCACACGCTCACAATGGAATCCGTGTCATTTTCTTTGCCAGCTGCACCAACCGGTCTTCCAGTGTCATGATCTCGTCTTTGGAAAAAGAAACCATCAGAATATAATCTCCTACGTTTTCCGCATACGGATTCTTCGTCTGCTCCAGAAACTCCGCTATCCGCTGATCCGGCGGTTTTGAACGATCAATCATAACCTCCCCGGCATTATCCAGATTCTCCCGGCGGAGTTTTCGGATGTCCATGGACTCAAGGCGTTTCAGTTCCTCTATTGAAATGTTCATCTGCATCACCCTCCTATATATCACAGGCTGGAGAGGGTGTTTTGTCACGTTCCTGCGGAACATTTTTCTTAAATTTTTCAAAAAATAATGACAGCCTTACCACCGGTTTGGGCACCCTTGGGATTCATATACATTTCTCCTACAGCCACCTGAACAGCCTTCCTTTTCCTTTGCATTCTTAGCCT
Source organism: Lachnospiraceae bacterium (assembly GCA_021199235.1). Classification (GTDB taxonomy): domain Bacteria; phylum Bacillota; class Clostridia; order Lachnospirales; family Lachnospiraceae; genus Choladousia. The sequence continues at coordinate 5,887 of JAJQIL010000118.1, forward strand.
TATTATCACATTTTAAGATCGCAAAATACAGCGTACTACCAGTCCACACAGGACACAAAAAGTGGACTACCTGTCCACTTTTTTGCTTAAGATTGCAATACTGTAGGCGGTGTATTTCATTGCGATGTTGATTCAATATCATTCAGATAATTCTGCCGTAAATTTTACTATTCCCAGGCGCACAAAAACCGGATATAGCCAGATTGCGCCAGCAGTACCCATTATTCCCGTCAGCGTTTCCACCAGCATTTCCGCTCCGATGTCCCTGAAGTCTCCGAACGGAGATACCCTGACTATTTCTCTATATGCGTTCTCCACATTTTCCCTCGTGATGATGATATCTTCTTTGCTGATTCTGATATTCCCATTGTCCAATACCCTGTATGTAAATTTCACTCCCGCTTCTGTATAAAACGGATACTCCTGAAGGGCTGAAACAGCCGACCAGAGTGCTTCGGTTCCACCCGCATTCCTCAAATATTCCAATGCGGCTTTCCGTCCCCGGTATCGCCCCGCTTTTTCTGCATCTGTGGATAACTCATCTGCCTTGTATGGCACCTTACTATAAGGCAGATAGGAATTGACCGACGCCCTTGAAAGATTTGTGAGTGCCATGATCTCCTTTATTGTCTTTCCTTCTTTCTTCAGGCGCAACACTTCCTCAGCCATAGGGCTCCAGTAAACCTCCGTCGGTTCTCTTCCCTCTGCTATGTCTCGCTCTCTGGCCGTAATCAGAAGCTTTCTGATCTTAATCGGATTCAGTTCAAGATAGGCTGCAGCAACTCGCAACGATTTCTTTTCTCTGTATGTCTCCACCGCCGCTTCCATCAAGTCCTGTAATATTTTCTCCGCATCGTAATCCGGTTTCTTCTTTGGATTCATTTCCCCGCTCCTTCCTTAAAACGTGACAATCTATACAAAATATTCAAAAAGAAAGGCCGTATGGTACACGCTCAGCACGTCCGCCACACGGTCTTTCATCCTCTGCACTTATGACAATCTTTCCGTAATCTCCAGCCCGGCCACCAAAACACTGGTGCTGTCCTTTGCGAAATTCCGCGTCCAGTTTTCCGATACTTTCAGCCATGCCAGGCGCTTATGCCGGTCAATCCGTACAATCCGGTTGTCTTGGCCGATCAGCGGCCCCTCCGTGACATGAGCAACGCCGTCCTTAATAACTCCTTTTGACATGGGGATATAATGCTGTTCATCACTTAAATCCGTCAAAAGCTCTGTTAGTTCCTCCGGTATCGGGACAATCGGCAGATTTTCCTCTTTCAATTTTTCTGCCGCAGCTTCATCACAGTCGATGAACAGGAAATTCGGAAACAGTGTCGCTGTCACAGAATGCCATGCTCCCATATAATGCCTGTTGCGCTCGATCGTGTATTGAAACGTATCACACGCAGATAAGACTCCGTTTTCCATCGCATTTTCCGTTGCTTCAGAATGATATAGTGCATATAACAATCACAGCCCCTCCTCTCCATCGTCTGCGGCTTCTGCCGCGATTTCTTCTTTCAGACTTTTTCCGGTGCCCGATTCTATCGCTGCCGGATAATTTATTCTCTCCTCTGATCCTTTGATATTTTCTGTCCGGTCTTCACTCATCCATCTTCGAAAAGTAGCCCGGCAGATATTTAGCCGTGCAGCCGCATCGGTAACAGTCAGCTTCCCCTGCTCATACTCCGCTTTTATTCTCTGAAACTCCTCCGGAACCTGTTTCGATGGTGTTCCAAATCTGACGCCTCTTTCATGTGCAGCTCTGATTCCCTCGCTCTGTCTCTGGCGGCGGAGAACCTTTTGATTCCGCTCCGCATATTTCAGGACATCCAGCACAAGTTCCGAAACGAACTGCCCATTTAATGCTTTCGCCGTATCCGGGAGCTGCATATCCAGAACAACGATTGCCGTATCATGCTCCTTCGTAATCTTCTCCCACTTAACGATGATGTCATCGTAACTGTCCCCCAGGCGGTCAAGGCTTTTTAACACGACTGTATCGCCCGGTCTGATTCTCTCCAGAAGCAAATGATAGGCCGGAAAACCTGCATCATTCTGCTTGTCCCTGTAAACGCAGGAATCCTCGACACCGTATTCCTGTATCGCATGGGTTTGCATTTCCCCGCTCTGTTTATCTGATTCCCGTATGTATCCGTAAATCGTATTATTCATACTGCATTCAATCCCTGTCCAAAAACATCCCCATATAAAAAAATCAGGCATCTCTGCCTGTCGATATTGGTTTAAGAAAATCTGAATATAAAAATAAGAGCCTTTTCAGCTCTTATTTCGTATCCTTTATAGATTATAATGTGGCTGATGTGATAATATCCGCACAGCTGCATCCCACCATTCGTTTTTCACGCCACCAGATCATGGTAAATCTGGCTGACGACCGATTCGATGTGCCTGCTGTGGATATAGCCAAAGCTTAAATCCCTCTCCCGCAGCAGATGGATATATTTCTTATAGGCCGCGTGGGAAAGATAACCGGTAAAGAAATAGATATAATCCGCGCTTTCCAGTACAGCCGGGGCGACAACTCCGGAAATGTCTGTACTGATAAATGTCCAGTCCGGGAAATGGTTTTTCAGCTTGTTCACCCAGTTTTCATGACCGCCAATAATGACTATATTCTTATCCTTTATCGTTTCTTCCATCTGCGGGAAGTCCTGCGGCTCCGGTTCGGTATCTTCCTCCGTCATGCGGTATACGTGTTCGCGCAGGGAATTCAGTTCCCCACACGCCTCATCATACTGGTTCCGTAAATCCCCGTAATCGGCAAGTTCTTTCCTGGCATCCGCATAAAGGGAATGGAGACTCCGATTCTCATTCTGTGCCTGATGCAGCCTGCTCCGAAGCTCGTCAATCTCCGCCTGCAGTTGCACCGCATCGGGCGTCTCCCCGGTAATCCGTGCAGAAACGGAAAGTTTATCACTTTCTTCATCCTTTTTCAGGCCTTTCAGACTGGTCTTCTCCACACCTTCCGGCCGGAATCTGGCCTGTCCGGATTCCTGTCCGTCACCCGCTGAAAAATACTGACTACCGGTTCCGAGAAGGACATCCATATATTTATCAACCATTTCCATGGCAAATGCAAGCGACCCGGCACATGTCAGAAGCGGAGCCAGTGACTGCACTTCATGAAAGCCAAAATCCATGTCCGGGAACCGCATTTTCAGTATGGCCAGCGTCCGGGCAAATTCTGTGCGCAGGCCGTGGAAATGATGCCCCCAGCGGTATGCATAATCATACGGGTATCCATAATACCGGAACGCATCACCCAGAAAACAATCCATATACTTCCAGTGGGTCAGTTCCGCACTGTCCGTAAATGGCACAAATCCAAGCTGCTCATCCATACCAACATCCGGCAGCGCGTCAATCCATGCGTCCACCTGCTCACGGCAGGCTTTGAGCAGTTCATCCGGTATATTGAGAACCGAGTCTTCCTCTTTCGTTTTCTCCTGTTGTTTCAGTTCCTCCCACTGCTCGTGATTGTCAGTCAGTTCCGCATAGAGAGCTGCACACTCCGGGCGGATAGAAACCCCGATGAAGCCGCACATGGTCAATACACGCGCAACGACATGAATCTCATAATTCGGGTTCTGCCCTCCCTGCCAGTTCTGCCCGCTCTCCGCATATTCAGACTGTAATTCATTTCCATAACTGATCGCATCCAATATGGAAAAGATATCTCCGACCGAAACCGAACTGTACTTTTTTACTTCCAGGTATTCCCGGCGATAATACGTGCGGTAGAGATAGCGGAACATTTTGACCGCGTACGTGTCTCCCTGTTTTGCCGTCAGGAACATCAGATTTAATACTTTCCGATTCAGAAAATCAATCGGATACCGGTTCTCATCTTTCGCAGAATCCGAACCATACAGATCTTCATACAGCTGCGGGATTTCCTCGTACTTATGAAGCAGGAATTCCCTTGCAATCATCGGAAACTCCGCTTCCATCTCATCCGATATAAATGTCTCCAGGAACAGGCACTCACAGCCGTAAGGATCGGGAGCAATCTCCCTGCTCACTTCCTCCATCAGGTCTTCGTATTCGGGAGACGACACTTCTTTCCAGTATGCCTGCAGCGCTTTTTCCTGCTCTTTCTCCAGTTCCTCATCATTCCCCTGTGCCAGCGCCTGACGCATCTCTTTCATATCCAGAGCGCCATCCAGTGGCTGCGGAGTGCCAAACGGCTCCCGCCACGGTACGCCGCGAGCCATCCGCGCTGAGCGGTTGGAGCGCTTTCTATTTCCCAAATTTTTATCTGCCATAAACTATCGCCTCCGCTTACTATTCGAAACCACTCACGATGAGTAATGCCGGGAGAAAGCCCCACGGCACTATATCACCTGAGCCTAATACCAAGGTAGCCTTGCAAAAAGGCATATGCAGCATTTATCAACACTGCATATGCCTTCCCACATCCGACACATTATAGTTACCTGGTTGTTCCAAACCTTTCAAAGCACTCATACCGCTGGCTGCTTACGTTCCTGCCGGGCTGGTACCTGCCGGTCAGAGTCAGATACGTATCGCTTCTGTTTCGCTCGGCATTGACATACGGGGTATGTCGGTTGTTGATTTTTCGCAGATTCCGACGAGTCCCGGCCTCTGCTCCCCCTTTTCTGAAGACCTCCATTTCGTTCCCTCCAAAATCAGATATAGTGAAATATTACCTTGAATCTGCGCACTTGTCAATCATTTTTGCCATGCTGATTATCAAAAGCGCATAATCAGTGTTCCCTTAATATCTGATTCTACTACTTAAGTGTGTGTTTGTGGTTAACTGCCTGTGTTTTTTTCTGGCGCAGCCAGTGTGCCAGAGTCCCATTTCTGTTGTTCTATGCCGGATGTGGAGCTGTATGTAAAGGGACAGGAAACAGCCCCATTACGGCGCTTCCCATTCCCTCATACCAATTTTGGAAATTAATTCCATATTCGAACTTTCATCTACGAAAAAAACGGTGCGAAATTCGTTGAGCCTTTCCTTTCTGCTGTCCTCAAAAGCAAAAAAAGCTTCCTTGCACTCTGAACCGTATTTCATATATTTCCCCCAGACCTCGGTATTTCTGAAAACAGAAAGCCTCTCGGTCTGCTCTGTCCCATCTCCATTCCCCGGTTCGTTCCCAGTCACATCGTCCGTTTCATTTTTTAACTGATCATATTTGTCGATAACCGCCTGAACATTGGACATAAACGTAAGTATATATTCCGAATCTTCGAAATCAGCTCTCATCTTCCCAGTCTTGCTTCCATTCCCGGCATTGAATACTTTCTCCTCTGAGTCATACTCAACACTGCTCCAGTCAAGCGAAAGCCAGTCTCTCCAGCATTTAAGCAGTCCCTCTCTGTCTGCATCATCTGTTTCTATTTTTCTCATAATACAGAAAATAAGAGCAATCCGGGCGTACATATCAAAATGTTTTTCCTCATCCCCCTTTTGGGGGCTGCATCGAAAAGAAAGGCAGTAATCGACCGGCTGAATCTTTAGCGTCAGTACATACAACAGATCCGAGAAAACCTCACGGAACAGGTCTGAGTGAAACTTACATACATCCTGTACAATCCCTTCCTGAAGGAACATGACGGCGTTCGCCTGCAGTATGTCCAGACATATTCCTGCAGCAATTCTCCGCTTCTGAAAGTTCTCCAGACTTTCCGGATCCTCTTTTTCATAAAGAATATCATAGAGAGTTCTGACATCCAGTTCCAAAATGTCCCCAAGGCATTCAATAAACCGGTTCGCATAATGATTGTATGTTTTCGTACTATAATAGCGTCTATCCGCCTCATCAATCTCGTCTGCCAAAAATGGCTCCTGTTGTTCCGATCTTATCTTGTCTTCCAGGAACTCATTCAACCGCTCGCGCTGAATGTCTCCCAGCGGTCTTCTCTCTGATGAGTTTTCTTCAGACAAGTCTTCCTCAAGCTGGCTTTTCTCAAATGGGATTCCTTCATATAATCCTTCGCTCAGATCATACAAAAGAACCTTACCCATTAGTTCGGCGCGCGCTTTTCTCTTCCGGAGCGGCGCACCCGGAACGATATGGTAAAACTCGTGGCAGATCAGCATCCTCAGATACCGGATATCCAGAATGTCTTTCCCCGGGATTTTAATCACCCCTACCTTCCCGCGCTCGGGCATTGTGTCAAAAAGCAGATCCACGTACGGTCTGCTTACCAGCGAAGGATATACAGAAAACGCATACTCGCGGTTTTTCCCGTCCGGACTGACCGGCGTCTCCTGATAAACTTCCGCAAGAGAATTTAAAAAAGAGGAAAAATAAGCGCATATTTTTACCGGACTCAATGTCAGGCCCAGCTCTATCGGCGCAGACTGGATCAGCATCCGGTCTGCCGCGTTCGTAGACTGGATGACTGTTTCGCATACCTCACTGAATATACGTATAGATATCTCGATATCCGCAATAATGCCCAGCTTTTTTTCCGCGTCTGTGCTGTCCAGATATTCTTTCGCACGATTCAGAAAATACTTCTCCACCAGAGGCAGGGCCGGGAATATAATCTGGTAGATATAAGAAAGCATCACGTTCTCTTCGATCTTATAATAGGCATGATGCAGCTTCAAAAGGCATCTTGTATAAAACAGAAGCGTATCCTCATTTTCCTCCCTGCACCTGTCCTGTATCATCTTTAAATCCGCAAGATATTCATCCATCCGTCTGCTCCCTCCCTTCGCAGTCTGCAACAGCCGCATCCTGATTCACATCCCTTGACTCCGCCGTGCCCTGCCGTACCCCAGCCGGTTCCGGCCGCTCTCTCCTGACCAGAATTTCTGTCCGTGCATTGTACAGAGCAGCCGAATAAAAATCATTTCCGTGCGTCAGAATGCTGTTTCTTCCAAACAGAGCCAGCACTTTCCTGCTATTAACCGAAGATAGCCGCAGGATCACATCCTCACTTCCCAGCACTCCAAATACCTCTGGTTCTGTCTGGCAAAAACGTTTCAGTTCATCGACGAATGGACAAAAGTTCGCCCAGTCTTTCACTACACACCGTATGGAACACTCCAGTTCCTCATCCCGCAGCCATCCTATCTCTTTTCGCGCTGCGTCAAGATCTTCTTTTTCCCACTCTTTAATTGCCACCGGATCCTCTGAGAGAATGTCAAGAACCGGTTGAAAAATCAAAAAAACCGAATATCCTTTCTGTAGTTTGTTCCCCGAATCTTTCATCATTTTCGGATATGACTCGATTGTCCTGTAGCCTTCCTCATACGTCGAAGTCCTTATACAGACTACCAGATCGCTGCTGTCTACCGTTGTATAAAATACCGCATCATGTTCCGCATTCAGCTTCTCCATGAACGGATTCAGATCACCAATTTTTTTCAAGATCCGAAGGCAGGATATGAAAATATATGGTTTTCCTCCCTTTTTCCAAAAATCTTCATCCGAGGCCTCCTGGCAAAACCCTACGATACTATAGTAATCACACTTTTCCGGAGGTTCTTTTTTGGTAAGTTCTGAAACCAGAGAATCGTTAAAAATCTCCAGTATTTCTTTTTCTTTCTCATATGTCTTCATCGAAAGGCCGTCATAATATCCGAAGACGCTATAATCCGCCGAAACCGGCTGCGGAATGTCACTCAGAAAATTGTTCTTAAAATTAAACAACCGAACCATATTCATTCCCATCTTTCCTCGTACGTTCTGTAATTCGCTTCATAAAGTAATCTACAGAATCGGTTTCCGTTTCCTCATACAGGTACGCAACAATCCTGTATATATAATTGTACAGATCCTTCCTGCTTTCCGCGACTCCGTCAGTCCAGGCCAGCAGCCTGTCGGTATAGCCCCGCACCTCATCCAGTTCCTCGATTTCCCATGGGGCAAACTCGCATTCGCCGCCTGCCGCCCGGAGTTCCTTTATGATAAGGTCTCTTTCCCACTGGAAACGGCCTTTCAGATATTGAAACTCCTCCGGTATTTCCGGCATGTCTTGTAAGCAAAGCACCATTTGCTTCATATCTTCGGCATCGTCCGTACGGAGCCGTCCAGTATACAAATTGAACAGGAGCGCCAGAATAAATTCCCTCGTCAATGACCGCTTCAGTTTATTATCAATAACCGACATATTCAGAATATACGCAAAAATTCCCCAGCGATCCCACAATGCCGATTCCGGTATAAATGCATTGGCAAATGCTCCAAAATACACTTTTGACACTTCCCGGTAAAATACTTGTTCCCGATTTTTTTCACTTTTTCCGTATTTCATGTCAGCATAACAAAAACATTCTTTAATCACCCCATAAACACCTTCCCGCTCCGCTTTATCATATGTTCTCTCATCACGGTCTGTCATTCGCTTCGCGTTCCTGGCCAGAAGCTGAAAATTTTTGTATATATATTCGTAAAGTAGACACACGGAACCGCTTTTTTTCTCAAAGCATCTGTCAAAAGGCTGGTTCAGGATAAGCAATATCACGTCCCTCTTTTCTGAAAACGGTTCCTCCCAGCGCAATGCACTATCAAGGTGAAACACTGCCTGTCCCATCCTGCCATCTATCAGCTTTCTCCTGTCTCGGCGGTCCTGTTCCGAATCATCCTGCGCTGATTTCGGCTGTAGTGGCTTCAAAAAACGATGCAAATCTTTCATCTGCCTTTTTTCAATCTTCCGAATTGCATGGCGAGCCGCTATCCGCGTCGTACACGAAAGGCACACGCCAATCAGGGAAGCCTGCAGCAAGCAGGAATAAATTGCCACGACATAAAAGAATGTACAGGAATCCGTATAGTACATCCAGGTCATAACTGCAACCACAACCCCATTCAGTATTACAAGAACCGGGATGAATAACGAGCCAACTGTGTATGCAATGATTCTGCGGTTCGTCAAACCATAATTTCTGCTTCCAAGCAGGGTATAATACAGAGTGATGAACGGCGGAATAAGCGTCGTTAATGTCCAGACTGCATTGCCCACAAATGACTTATCCTTCTGAAATGCTTCAATTAGCTTTTCCGGATTTGGATATGTGTCGTAAATATATTCGACCACTCTCTGTCTGAGCCAGTCATGTCCATAAAGCAGAAAGAGTACCATTGCCAAAACTGATACGGCAATACCTGCCATACACAAAGGTGCAATCTTATGCCCGTATTTTGAACTCTTCGTATCCATATCCGTCATCTGCTCTCCACTTCATCTGTTCGTATTTTTGTTATAAATCTTCTTATTGGGTGGACGAAAATTCATGCATTACCGTGACTATACTCTTTTGAGCAAAGTCAAACATCCATCGTAATCAATATTGAACGAGCAGCACATAGACGCTTCGATGTATTGTGTGATTAGACCGACAAGCTGCTAGATGTCATTCTGTTTATAATGATATGATTTATTGATTTCAATACCGTTATAAAACTGTTCTGTATATTCCGCTTCACAGGCCGCGACAAAATAATCCGCCCCAATATCCTCATGATGCAGTTTCGACGCCACTCCTTCCAGAAACTTCCCTTTTACAATCACATCGTCTATGACAGTCACATGTTTCCCCTGAAGTGCTGAAGAAAATCATAATCCACCACCCTGCTGAAGACATTACATGACAATCCGTGTCTGTAATTTCCCCATTGTTCTTCATGGCAGTATAAAAACAGACCGCTTTACACGCCATAAATACAGCAACTTCATAGCTCTCCAGAATATACTGTATCCTCTCCCTGTATCCGGTCATCACTGCCAGATAATCACCTGTAAAAATATCCGTAAATTTAACTCTCGCCATTAAAGCTCCCCTGTTATCTAAATCATAAAAAAACGATATGACTTTATTCTCTCTTGCCTTCCGATTTATCTGATGGTCTCATCATAATATTGGCTCCGTCAAAGCTCTCCCGTATCAGTTCTTCCCCTTTAATCATTGCCTCCGCAATTCCCTCTCAGGTAAGCAGGCTTTCATTTGCGAGTCTGTACGCTGCATAAAAAGCAGCCATATATTTGCTCAAACCTTATAATACTCCTTATACCATTCGGAAAATTTCCTTAAGCCGTCTCGTAAACTCGTGTCTGGTTTAAAGCCAAAGTCTCTCTCTAAGGCTGATGTATCCGCATAGGTTACCGGCACATCCCCAGCCTGCATCGGCACAAGTTCTTTATGCGCCTCAAAATCATACGTCTCCGGAAGAACCCCGGCACGGATCAGCTCCTGCTGCAGGACATCCACAAAATCCAGCAGATTTTCCGGATGGCTGTTGCCGATGTTATACACCGCGTACGGCGGCAGCGGCAGGCCGTCCTCCTCAGTGGCTTTCTCCGGCGCGTGCTGCATCACGCGGGTCATGCCCTCCACTATGTCGTCAATGTAGGTAAAGTCCCGCTTACAGTTCCCATAATTAAAGATCTGGATCTTCTCGCCCTTTCGGAGCTTATCCGTAAAACCGAAATACGCCATGTCCGGCCGCCCTGCCGGGCCGTAGACCGTAAAAAAGCGCAGCCCCGTGGACGGAATGTTATACAGCTTAGAATACGCATGTGCGAGCAGCTCATTGGATTTCTTCGTGGCCGCATAAAGGGAGACCGGATTGTCCGCCTTATCCTCTGTAGAATACGGCACCTTCTTATTGGAACCATATACAGAAGAAGACGACGCGTAGACCAGATGTTCTACCCCTTTTGCCCCGCCGTCATACGAATGCCGACAGGCCTCTAGCATATTATAAAAGCCATCCAGATTTGACTCAATATAAACATCCGGGTTCGTGATGCTGTAGCGAACGCCTGCCTGCGCTGCCAGATTCACCACTATATCCGGCTTATAAATTTGAAACAACACCTGCACAACTGCCTTATCCGAAATACTGGCCTCCACGAACTGAAACGAGCCGGAAACACGCTGCGCCAGAGCCTCAATCTGACGCAGGCGGTACTTCTTCAAAGAAACATCATAATAATCGTTCATGTTGTCGATACCGATCAGTTTTACCGGTTGCACGGACTGCAAAAGTCTCAGAGCCAAGTTGGCGCCGATAAAACCGGCTGCGCCTGTGATTAAAATTGTTTCATCTTGTAAGTCAATGTTATTACTCATATATAGAATTCCTTCTTCACACATCTATGCCAGATAACCTATACGCTAGTGTCAGTCTCTGAAGTACAGATCACGGGTATAGACTTTTTCTTTCACATCATCCAGACAGCTGTCATAGCGGTTTGCCAAAATTGCCTGACTCTTCTCCTTAAATGCATCCATGTCGTTCACCACAAGACTTCCAAAGAATGTACTTCCATCCTCCAGCGTCGGCTCATAGATGATCACCGTCGCGCCCTTCGCCTTAATGCGCTTCATCACGCCCTGAATACTGCTCTGACGGAAATTATCGCTGTTGCTCTTCATCGTCAGCCGGTAAACGCCGATGACCACATCTTTTTCCTTATCCGCGCTCCATTCCTCATTCGCCTGATACGCCCCCGCGATCTGCAGCACACGATTCGCGATAAAATCTTTCCTCGTCCGGTTGCTCTCCACCACGGCACGTATCATCGTCTCCGGCACATCCTCATAGTTCGCGAGCAGCTGCTTCGTATCCTTCGGCAGGCAATATCCGCCATAGCCAAAGCTTGGGTTGTTATAATGCGACCCGATCCGCGGATCCAGACACACTCCGTCAATGATGGCCTGTGTATCCAGTCCCTTCACTTCCGCATAAGTGTCCAGCTCATTAAAATACGCAACGCGAACAGCCAAATATGTATTCGCGAACAGCTTCACCGCCTCGGCCTCGGTAAACCCAAGATACCTCACCGGAATATTTTCATCAATCGCGCCCTCCTGCAGCAGCTCCACAAACGTATGCGCCGCATGAACCATCTTCTCATCCTTCAGATCCGTTCCCACGATAATGCGGCTCGGATGCAGGTTGTCATACAGCGCCTTCGACTCCCGCAGAAACTCCGGGCTGAAAATAATATTCTTATCCTGATACTTCTCCCGGATGGCTGCCGTATATCCCACCGGAATCGTAGACTTGATGACCAGCAGCACATCCTTATTGTACTTCCGGACCGTCTCGATCACGTCCTCCACACAGCTAGTATCAAAGAAATTATTCTTCGTATCATAATTTGTCGGTGTGGCGATGATCACCATCTCCGCATCCTTATATGCCAGCTCGCGATCTGTTGTCGCCGTCAGATGCAGTTCCCGATTGACCAGATAATCCTCAATCTCATCATCCTGAATCGGCGACTTCCCGCTGTTGATCAGATCACACTTCCACTGCGTATTGTTCACAGCGTGAACCTCATGGTGCTGTGCGAGAAGCACTGCCAACGATAATCCAACATAACCTGTGCCCGCGACTGTGATTTTCATTTCTTTTAAATCCTCCACTTTAAATATCTTATTCACTAGAAAACATATATGCGTTACAATGATATTTTACATAATAAAGGAGTCCGTTAATATTCTCATTATAAATCCCTATTTATGGTAAAGAGACATCCATGATGCATATTTTTTAAATAATTTGTAAATATCAAGAGTCCTCTGATTCTTAGCTAAATATTGTACAAAACAGAGGAAAACGAAATAATTTTTTATTTCGCCCAAGTATCCATTTTTGATGCTTACTTTCTTAAAGATGCTAGAATCTCAATAATATTTTTTCTTTTTAAAATAATAACACCAACAATTATCAGCAATATAAAATATCTAATATATGTAAACTGATAAAGCATTGTCATTCCAAATACAATCATAAGTAAAATTGCACTTAAAGCTATGATTATCTTCCCATTAAATAAAGGATCCGATATATTTTCTTTCCTGCATACTTTACACATAAAAAAGTAATGTAATGCAGAAAACAATATATAACTTAACAATGTGGTATATCCACACGCAATATAACCAAAAATCTGAATTCCAAAATAATTAAGTATGATATTGGTCAACGCGCAAATCACCGACGCATACATTACATATCGAGTCTTAGAGAAATACGATTCTACATCCGTAAATACAGAATACATAAACATGAAAAATATACTAGCAGTAATAGGAGGAATTGTCCACACTGCTTCATAATAGTCCGAGTTAAAGAGTAGTTTCATTACGTCAGGGGCAACAAGGATAAACATAATTACGATTGCGCCAATAAATATCAACATCAAATTTGTATTGGACTTAATCGAAGCGTATTCTTTGTTCTCCATTTTTTTGTATCGCCAAGGCTTTAGAACCTGATTAAGCGAAGTCTGAAAAATGATAATCACATTAGCGATGCCATACGCAACAGAATAAATAGCGGCCTCAGATTTTCCAACAAATGCACCAATCATAATCCTGTCGGCCTGCGCCAATACCAGATAGGATAGGGAATGTAGAACTAACGGCAATTGAAATTTTAATGCAAACGTCCAGTACTCAGAGATTTTCTTTTTAGATATGCCAGAAGGATTTATATTATGTAAATAAAATGGCAAACAAAATAGGATTTCAAGTAAAAGCATGGACTCAATTCTTATAAAAGCTGTTTGCTCGACAAAAAATACAGCTAGAAGAGAACCGACAGTGGTAATAACAGTAAAAGCAATCGTAACAATTACGGCAGGCATATAGCAGTAATTGAATCTTTTTTCATTCATCCAACACGAATATGCTGGTTCCATTAAAAAATAACCGAACATCAAAATCAAAATAAAGGAATTCGTATCAGTTAATTGAATGAAGATATCCTTAAAGCACCACGTTACAACAAACAAAATAATAGTAATTAATGTGCAAAGATACTGAATAGATTTTGTGAATTCCCGGACAGAATCTTTGAACTTTAATATGCCTCTCTGGTACGCTCCTAACGACAATTCAAAGGTAGCAAAAATCAAAAAAATTTGTTGGTAGGAGTTATATATTGTAACGGTACCATATTCACTTGTTGAAAGCAACCTTGTAAATAATGGAACAGTGAAAAAAGATATTCCTTTTAAGATAAAATTACAAATTGTGAACCAAAAAGTAGCCTTGACTTGAATCGACAAGGACTTGTATTTTAAAAATAATCTATGCAAAAAAACATCTCCTAATAATGATTTCCAATTTTGTCTTGTTGATTCTGTAAGATTAAGGTACAATGATGACTAATATCCCCCAAAACAATTTCGAGAGATTATAAACTAATCCATTCACCGACTATATATTCCCACATATCCGGCTTAAATGGCATAAATCCAGATGTAGGGGAAAATGTAAGTTCTGAAAAATATACAGCATCATCAATTTCATACAAATCAACTCTAAGAAAAGGTATGTTTTCCGATAGTTTTCTTGCTACTAAAAGCATTTCATCAAAATTTGACGGCTTAGGTGGTAGCTTTTCGAAATTTTTATAATCATCTCGTTGAAATGGTGCAAATTGCCAATCTAATGTTAGATAGCTTATTAATGCTGTGCTATGATCTTGTAATCCAAGCGAAACATACAGAAACTTTGGTTCTCCATTGAAGCAATAGAATTTGTAATCAGTAAGATCATTCTTTCCGTTCAGTTGCGTATTATCAGTCATATACTGCTCGGCAATTATTCGATGTTTAACGCACTTATATGGCCATTCACGACCAATCCTATAATATTCTCTGGAAAGAGACTTAACGATTTTTCTTTTAGCAACCATCTTGTCAAAACGGTTCTTATCTGTGCAAATAACAAGTCCTCCCGAATCATGTGTACATTTCAAAACAAACTGATTCGGCAGTGCATCAAAATCTATGTCATCAAAACTGTCCCATACGCCAAGCGTGGGTATAATATACTTTTCACCTATCTTATCCGCCACATATTTTTTTGCCTCATACTTGTCCACCATAAGCGTGTATTCTGGTCTTCGATCATGCAATTTTAGCCATTGAATTTTCTCACAAAATGTTTGTGGTGTCTTCAAATTCAACTTTTTGCCAATATTAATACGATATGCCATTTTTAAATACCAAGTATCAGGCATCCAATCCAGAAGACCTCGAGTAGACAGAAAAGTATATATACTCTTGGGGTTATGTAAGTAAAACTTTAATCCTTCAATACTCATAACTACTTGTATGATGTTTGTAGAGATACAAACACCATGTTTCCTTTCTTTTATGTTGGTATCGTGGTTCAATACATTCAGATACTGTGGACTTTTGATTTTTTACCTGTAGCCTGACTACTCGACAGGAGTGTATTGCCGCTACCTTTATCTGAATTGTTTATTGGCTGGATGTTGCCGGGAGTCCCCTCCCGAGTACTTATTTCAATCAAGTCTACGATGATAATCGCTGGTGGATATCACGGTATCAGACTTTCAGAAAGGGAGGTACAACCTCATGATTTACGTAGGCATTGATATTGCCAAACTCAACCATTTCGCCTCAGCCCTATCTTCTGATGGTGAAATACTCATGGAGCCGTTCAAATTTACGAATGACGGTGATGGTTTCCAACTGTTGGTTTCTAAGCTCGAGGCTCTTTCCTTCGGTGACGACAACATCATCATCGGTCTTGAATCAACGGCACACTATGGCGACAACCTTGTACGATACCTTGTTGCCAGTAACTTTAAAGTGTGTGTGCTCAACCCTATCAAAACGTCTTCCATGTGGAAAAACAACATCCGCAAGACGAAGACCGACAAAGTCGACACATACATTATTGCTAAAACCCTGATGCTGCAGGATTCCATCAGGTTTGTCTCTTTCTATGACCTTGACCTGATGGACCTCAAAACACTTGGCCGCTTCCGTCAGAAGACGATCAAGCAGCGGACACGGTTAAAAATCCAGCTGACTTCTTATGTTGACCAGGTGTTCCCGGAACTGCAGTATTTCTTCAAATCCGGGCTGCATCAGAAATCTGTCTATGCACTTTTAAAAGAGGCTCCAACGCCCCAGGACATCGCCTCCATGCGAACTCTTTCCGAATTCCCTTTGGCTCATCCCGCTCTCTTCCAGTATCTTTTTCAGTCTCTTCCTTCTCAGGTCACTGTTCTCTTCTAACTGAGGCACTCCCGGACTGCTGTCAAACCAGTCTTCGTTCACTCCATACTCTCTGCATATTTTTGTGCGGAGTTCTTCGGTGAGCGGTGTTAGTCCATCCTCCAAACGTTCTACCTGTCCATATGTACACCCTATCTTTAACCCGAATTCGGTCCGTCTGAGGCCTATATTCTCCCGTAAACATCTGATTTTACTTGCTTTTGACATATCTTTTACTTCTTCCTTTTCCTCGTCCGGGTTATCTTTCCTTTGTTGTTCGCTATATTTTATTTAGCAGCTTCATCAACAGAATCACTTTAATTTTTCAGAATTGTTTCAATTGTACGTTAAGTTTCCGAGAGCGCTCAAAATTACCTACATAACGAAGATTCTTCAATAAATTTTAAAAATTTATATGGAGATAATTCATTGACATAATTATAGTTAATGGGCAAATCTCTTTTTATCCACTCGATATCAATATCTTGAGCACAGCAAATCACTTGAATATATTCTTCATTATAAAATGGCGCATTCTTAATAAATAAATTATTCGTAATTAGTTTTTTTTCAAAAACTATTGCCTCCCATGTTCTTAATGTATACCCTACAGCGCCTTCCTGTTGAAGTTCCAATATTACATCAGATTTTTTTACATATTCTAAATACTCTGAATATTTCATTGGGTTTTGCTTAATTTTTTCATAATTCCCCATGTTTAAATCAGGGATGCAGAAATCACAACTCACTTGATTTCCTTCGAGATATTCATAGATCTGTAGCAGCAAATCTTTTCTTTCTTTTGCATATCCCAAATAAATTACTTTACCATTGAAATTTCTCTCTTCCATATTTTTTATAGATATTTTAGAGTAACATGTAGGATAATAATACATATTA
>JAJQIL010000121.1 GCA_021199235.1 Lachnospiraceae bacterium
ACTGAGACCGATGCGGAAACGGAAACCGACGCGGAGACCGAAACTGACACAGAAACCGAAACTGACGCAGAGACCGAGACCGATACAGAAACGGAAACCGAAGAATCTACTGAGTCAGAAACCGAAGACATTTACAGTTACGAGTTTACAGAGGAAGATACCACGTATCGTTTAGTGGTAGATGTTGATGTAATCGTATCTGGCGATCTTGATGATGCCGGACTTGACTCAGTAGATAAGATTACTGAACAGCTGTTAGAGTATGTAACTGAAGTACTGACGACTGCTACAGAGGAAACGACAGCATATTATGAAGTAAAACTCTTGGTACAGGTTGATAATACCTGGGCAGAAGCGGATGATACGAATTTCCCGACAGAAGGTGTCAACGTAAAAGTACCTTATCCGACAGGAACGAATAAGGACGGCTACAATTTCACGGCAGTGCATATGTTCAGCCAGAACACGGCAAGCCACAATGCAGGTGATTATGAGACCCCGACAGTGACAAAGGGTGATGAATATCTTTCCATGACACTGACGAGCCTCTCGCCTGTAGCAATCAGCTGGACAGAAATTGCTTCTGAGTCGGAAGAACCGTCGCAGAGCGAGTCTGACCAGACTGAATCCACGGATCAGAGCGAATCCGACCAGAGCGAATCTGCTGATCAGAGTGAATCCGCAGATCAGAGTGAGACTCCGGGCGAGACACAGACCGAGTCCTCCAGCCAGAGTGAGTCCGACCAGTCCGAATCTACCGACCAGACTGAATCCACGGATCAGAGCGAGACTCCGGGCGAGACACAGACCGAGTCCTCCGATCAGACGGAAACTTCAGGCGGAACACAGACCGAAGTTCCGGGCGAGACCCAGACAGAAACCTCGAGTGGAACGCAGACGGAAGTTCCTGGAGAAACCCAGACGGAAACTTCCGCAGGAACACAGGAAGGAACGGAAAGCGAAACGGCTGCAACTGAATCCGAGACCACAGCAACTGAATCCGAGACGGCAGCTGCTACCGAAAGTGAAACCGCTGCAGCCACGGAGGCAGAAAGCGAAACCACTGCAGCCACAGAAGCTGAAACAGAAACCGAGACGGAAAGCGAAACTGCTGCAGCAACTGAGAGTGAGACCACCACAGAAAGTGAAACGGAAAGCGAAACCAGTACGGAAGCATCCGTTCAGACTGGTGATGATACTCCGGTCATGACATGGATGATGCTCCTGCTCTTCTCAGCCGGTGTGCTGATGCTGCTGATCGTGCAGAAGCGCAATTACGGGAAAGCGGAATAAACAGGGAGCGGCAGAATGAATTGCCTGTAAAAGAAACACTTCACATTTAGGTTTAAAGTTAAGTTAACGAAAGGCCGGTACACAAAATGTGTACCGGCCTGTTTTATGCGTTCACTTTTTTATACGCTCCCTTTTTATTCAGGAATATCAGGAATCACCTGGCTGTTTCGTACCTTTCAGATAATATACTCCACCGTCGCTCCTTGCGCATCCCTTTTTTCCTTATTAAAAATGATCAGAGCCTCCCGATGGTCATCCGGTCCCATCTCGTAAAAGTCCTTTCCATGGCTGTTCATGCGCTTCATGGAGACGCGGCGGTTCGCCCTCTTTGGCTGATCGGTGATGAAGGAGATGCCTTCCAGAGAATATTCCGCATCCAGATTGACGTCGTCCAGCTCTTCATAGTAAGGGTCGAAAAGGAGTACATCCTCTCCTTCGACACCGGTCAGCAGTACATAATGGTCTACTTCAAGGAAAAGCCGCACCACTACCGCCCCGCCCTGCTGGATGGCGCCGACGATCCGGCTGTTCTGCGATATGGATACGCTCTCTCCTGAGAGGAATTCGCAGGAGATCGGAAATTTCCGGATCGCGCCGAACTGGTTGAGCCAGCTCCCCAGGAACATCATGGCGGACGCGGAGGTGCCGTGCTTGCCCACCTCGCCTGCTTCATTGCAGGAGTCCAGGCAGTAGAGCATGATGTTTTTGATGATATCCGGAGGGATCTCCTCCCGTTCAAATAAGTAGCGGATGGCATTGGTCAGGGTGACCGGTCCGCAGTCGTATTCGCTTGACTGATAATTAAGTAAGTTCTTCATGGCAGGTTCCTTTGCGTCATTTTTTCAAACTTCATATATTTTATAGCGTATATCCTCTTTTAGCAATCACTTCTGTACTCTCTTTTTCATCTCGTTTGCAATCATAATCCGGTACATTTTAACCTGTAATTTTTTCTTTGTCACCATTTATTTCGAAATTGCTGTATTTTTCCTTTGCAATTTCCCTCCATTGCCTGTAAAATACCCATGTATGCCGCTCTGTAAAATAGCGGTAAAATACCACAAAAAGGTCGCAAAAGCAGGCATAAAAACTATTGACAACTACCGCATCTGCAAGTATAATTTCATACAATACCTATCTATTCAGTATGAATACAAACTATGGGAGGAGAACATTATGAAAAGAAAAACAGCTAAAATGCTCAGCCTGCTCCTGGCCGGAGCGATGCTCGTATCCTCGACGGCGACGACCGCCGGCGCCTCATCCGACGATGAGGAGAAGATTATCAATGTTGGCGTGACCAGCAGCCTGGGCGGGGTCAATCCGTTCGCGATTGATCAGACCGAGATCAATAAATATGTACTGGATCTGATGTTCCTGCCGCTCGTGGAGCTGGATGCGGATTCCAATTTCCAATATATGCTGGCGGATTCGATCACCACGGAGGATAATATCAATTTTATCGTACATATCGACGACGAAGCGACATGGTCGAACGGCGAGCCGGTGACCGCATACGATCTGGAGTATTCGGTGCTGCGCATGGCCAGCCCCATCGTGAACAATACCTCGCTCATGCTTTACGCGTTTGAGGGTACCGACGATGCGGGTTTTGTGGAAGAAGGCGCGACGGAGATGGCAGGTCTTACCGTGCTGGATGATAAGACGCTTCAGTTTACCGCTAAATATTCCATGTCGCTTACGACTTTCAACAATACCTACGGAAGATACATCCGCGCGCTGCCGAAGTCTGTGATCGAGCAGTTCAGCGAGGAAGAGCTGCTGACAGCGGACTGGTTCAATCAGCCGGATGTGATCAACGGGCCGTTTTTCCTGACAGACTATGACACAGATCATTATGTTTCTTATGTGGCGAATGAGGATTACTGGAAGGGCGCTCCGAAGATCGACAAGCTGAATATCAAGATCGTGGACGGCAGCCAGATTTACGCCGGTCTGCAGTCGGGTGAGATTGATATTACGCAGCTTACCATGACCTCGATCCCGGAGACGGATTATGAGAGCATCGAGCAGCTGGAAAATGTGACTACAGTATTTGGTGAGCCAGTGACCAACCAGTCTGTATTTATCCAGACAGAAAATGTGACGGATGCCCGTGTGCGTCAGGCGCTTGTCTACGCGATCGACCGTGAGATGCTGGTTGAGGAGCTGCTGGGCGGCCACGGCGAGGTGATTGACGGATTTGTTTCCTCCGCCAGCCCGTATTATGACGAGACGGTGGAGCCGCTGGAATATAACCCGGAGAAAGCTCAGGAGCTTCTGGAAGAAGCCGGATGGGACGGTTCGCAGACTCTGCGCTTCTATGTCTGGTCCGAGGATACGACCTTTGTCAATGGCGCGCAGGTTCTCGCGGCACAGTGGGCAGCGGTCGGCATCAATGTAGAGATCACTACCATGGATCTTGCCAACCTGATGACAGTTGCAGGGACCACGGATTATGATATGCTGGCAGTGCAGTACACTTACGCACCGGTAGATCCGTATCCGGATGTAGCATGGCTGTTGTCCGGCGAGGGAAGCTGGACCGGCTACGTGAATGATGAGATCAACGCGGCTCTGGATGACACTCAGACTACGACGGATATCGAGCAGCTGACAGCGGATTACGCTATTGTGGACCGCATCGTACAGGAGGATGTTCCGATGTTCTCCGCTTACGTGATCAGCTCGATGGGCGCGGTGAACAATCGTGTGATCGGCGCAGAGCCTACCGTGTACGGTTTCTTTAATGACGTACAGAACTGGGATGTTTCTGAATAATATCATGAATAATACGCAGGAGGGCACATAAATTGCCGCATTTGCTTGAAGTAAAGGATCTGACCACGGTCTTCACCGGAGATTACGGCAGAACTGTCAGTGTTGACCACGTGAGCTTTCACGTGGATCCCGGAGAAGTCGTCTGCATTGTAGGCGAATCAGGCTGCGGGAAAAGTGTCACTTCATTATCAATAATGGGATTATTAGGAAAGGGCGGGGCCGTCGTTGACGGCTCTGTCCTCTTTGACGATTTATCCCTTCTTTCCATGAGTGAGAAGGAACTGGACCGGATCCGGGGAGATGAGCTGACGATGATTTTTCAGGATCCGCTCACGTCCCTGAATCCTGTCTTTACTGTGGGCAGCCAGATCACGGAAAGCATCCGCATCCACATGCACCTTTCCAAAGCGGAGGCGCGGCAGCGCGCCATTGATCTGCTTGCGAAGGTGGGGATGCCGGACCCGGAGAGCATGCTCCGGAAATATCCGCATACATTATCGGGCGGAATGCGTCAGAGAGTGATGATCGCCATGGCTCTCTCCTGCAATCCGAAGCTGCTGATCGCGGACGAACCCACCACAGCGCTGGATGTGACGATACAGGCGCAGATCATGAACCTCTTGAGAGACCTGCAGCGGGAAAAGGGCATGGCCATGATCCTGATTACCCACGATATCGGCCTGGTGGCAAACACGGCGGACCGGGTGCTCGTGATGTACGCAGGTCAGATCATTGAGGAGGCGGACGCAAAAGAGCTTTTTGCGCAGCCGAAACATCCTTATACCCGGGCGCTTCTGAATACGGTGCCTACGATTCTGGACGACGCCGACCGGCAGCTTGTGGCCATCCCCGGTATGGTGCCGGAGAGCTACGACGATATCACCGGATGCCGCTTTGCGGACCGCTGTCCGTATGTATGCGGGAAATGCAGCCGACCGCAGGAGAATTACGATTTTGGCGGCGGCCATACCGCCAGATGCATTGTGGCACATGAAAATGAAAGTGTGATGCGCAATGAACGTTCTTGTGTGCGCACCGGTTCCGCTGCGGCTCATGATAATCATACTGCTGATACTGCGGTACAGGAAAGCACTGCAGCTGTTCATGAGGATGCCGCTGCGATATATAAAGATATCGCCGGGGGATATAAGAACAGTTCAGTGAAATGTAAAGACAATGCTGCAATACATGAAGACGTCCCTGCAGATCATGAGACAGAAAAGGGGGATGACGCGACATGACAGATGAAAAAAGCATACCCCTGATCGAGGTGCGGGACCTCAAAAAATATTATCCCATCAAGGGCGGCGTCATTACGCACACGACAGGCCACATCAGGGCGGTAGACGGCGTCAGCTTTTCGATTCCAAAGGGAGAGACGCTGGGACTTGTAGGGGAATCCGGCTGCGGGAAATCCACCATCGGCCGGCAGCTGGTCGGTCTGGAGACTCCCACCGCGGGCACGATCTGTTATAACGGCTGCGATCTGGAGGCGATCCGAAAGGATAAGAAGCAGCTGCGGCAGATCCGGACAAAGCTGCAGATGGTTTTTCAGGATCCTTACTCTTCTTTGAATCCGCGAAAACATATTTTTGAAATACTCTCGCAGCCCATGCTGTACCATCATATTTCCACAAAGGCTTCCGTCGAGCAGGATATCCTGAAGCTTCTGGATATGGTCGGCCTTCCGAAAACGGTGCTCGGCCGTTATCCGCATGAGTTTTCCGGAGGACAGAGGCAGCGCATCGCCATCGCCAAAGCGCTTTCTCTGAATCCGGAATTCATCGTCTGCGACGAGCCGGTCAGCGCTCTGGATGTGTCGATCCAGGCGCAGATTCTGAACCTGCTGCGGGAATTGCAGAAAGAGCTCGATCTGACGCTTCTGTTTGTGGGGCACGGGCTGGGCGCAGTCAATTATGTCAGCAATCAGATTGCCGTGATGTATCTGGGGAAGATCGTGGAAATCGGCGAGGCCAAAGAAGTATTCCGCCGCCCCGTCCATCCGTATACGAAAGCGCTGCTGGAGGCGGTCCCGGTGCCGGATACGGCGCAAAAGGATAAAGAGCGCAGGCTTTTGCAGGGAGAGGTCGGCAGCAATACCAACCCGCCGGACGGCTGCCGTTTTCACAATCGCTGTCCTTATGCCACAGACGCGTGTGCGCAGGATGAACCGGAGCTGAAGCCGATACCCGCAGCCCTGCAATTTCGAGGTACTGCAAATTCTCCTTTCGAATCATCCCAGGCATCGCCTTCTCTGAATTCTGCAATCAGGGCAGTGCAGGGAAATACCGGAAATGAGCAGGCGGCGGTCGCTCACAGGGTGGCATGTCCGATCATGATGGGTCACATACAGAATGCAGCGGATACCGCTGCAGGCAAAAATATGCAGGAGGAGGAAGCGCATGGGTAAATATATTTTAAAGCGTATTTTAATCGCGATTCCGGTCCTCTTCGGCATCACACTGATTGATTACGGCATTATGTGCCTGGCCGGAAGTCCTCTGGAAATGCTGCAGGGGCCGCGTATCTCGGAAGAGGCGGTGCAGGCGAAAGCGATCGCTCTCGGACTGGACAAACCTTTCTATATTCAGTATTTTGTCTGGCTGGGACAGATCCTGCAGGGCAACCTGGGCTACTCTATCAAGTCCTACCAGTCGGTGAGCTCCATGATCGGAAGCCACATGGGGCCGACGCTGCTTTTGATGGGTGTTTCGCTGATCGTCAGCCTGCTCTTCTCTGTTCCGGCCGGTATTTACAGCGCGGTGCACCAGTATTCCAAAGGGGATTACGCGGTCGTGACGGTGTCCTTTCTGGGAAGTAGCATACCAGGGTTTTTCCTTTCCCTTCTTCTGGTTTACATATTTACGATCAAACTCGGATGGCTTCCGTCCAGCGGCATGACGACCCTGGGAACGGACAGCGGCGTGGTGGACGTGATACGGCATATGATCATGCCGGTGATCGTGCTCTCGTTCTCCATGGCCGGAAGCACCATCCGTTATATCCGCAGCGCGGTGCTGGAGATTCTGCAGCAGGATTATCTGCGGACGGCCAAAGCCAAGGGCATCGGGCATTTCCGCGTCATCAATAAGCATGCCCTGCGCAATGCTCTGCTGCCCATCATTACCGTGATCGGCATGGAGATTCCGGTGCTGTTCGGCGGATCGATCATTATTGAACAGGTGTTTTCCTGGCCCGGGCTGGGGTTGATGACCATGAGCGCCATCAGCAACCGGGATTACCCGGTGATCATGGGCGTATGTCTGCTGTCGGCGGTCGTCGTTCTGGTCGCGAATCTGTTGACGGATATTTTGTATGTGCTGGCGGATCCTACCATTCAGCTCGATTAAGGGGAAAGCATGGGAATTTTCAGAAAAAATCAATATAGAAAAAAGTATAGCCCGACCGCGGATGGTTCCGACAGAAAGGAATTTCGTGCGGCTGCAAATGCTTCTGTCAAAGGGGCAGGCGGTTCGCAGGCCGGGAATGCCGGAAGCGGCCATGAGAAAAGCCTGCACAGCGAGAGCTACCTGCAGACCGTCTGGCGCCGTTTTAAGCATCATCACCTGGCAACGGTCAGTCTGGTGATCCTGGCGGTCATTACGATTGCCGCGCTTCTCGCTCCGGTGATCGCGCCCTATGACCCTACGGCGATCGTGGGCGGATTTTCACAGCCGCCCTCATGGGAATTCTGGCTGGGAACGGATCAGATCGGCCGGGATATGTTAAGCAGACTGCTGTATGCTACGCGCATCTCGCTGCTGGTCGGCGTGATGGCGACGCTGATCTCCACCGTGATCGGCGTCATTCTGGGTCTGATCGCCGGATATTTCGGCGGGATCGCGGATATGGTGATCATGCGTTTTACGGATATGGTGATGTCCTTTCCGTATATTCTTCTGGTGCTTGTCGCGGCAGCCATTTTCAAGCCGGGTCTCTGGAACATCATCCTGATCCTGGGATTTGTAGACTGGCCGGGCGTCGCCAGACTGGTGCGCAGCAACGTCCTGAATTTACGGGAGACCAATTTTATAAAGGGAAATATCGTGGCCGGAATGCCGCTTCGGCATATCCTTTTTTCAGAGATTCTGCCGAATACAGCGGCTCCCATCCTGGTCTACGCGACCTCTGTGCTGGCGCTCTCCATTCTGGATGAGGCGGCGTTAAGCTTTCTGGGGCAGGGCGTACAGCCGCCCACACCGAGCCTTGGAAACATGCTGAACGGCGCACAGTCCCTGACCGTGCTGACGTCCAAACCCTGGCTCTGGATCCCGCCGGGACTGCTGATCGTCGTGATCGTAATGTCGATCAACTTTATCGGCGACGCGTTGAGAGACGCGCTGGACCCGAACGGAGGAAACTGATCGGATAAACCGACCGGGTTACAGGTCACACCCCGGCCACGCAACATGTAGTGCAGTGACCCAGGTGTGAACTGTAACACTGCCGGAAGCTATCAGAAAAAATCAGAAAACAAATTGTGGCAGGAGGATGATAATAGCGATGAAGATTTTTGAACAATATTTAATCGAAAATTTCAAATGGTTTCACCGACATCCGGAGATGCCTTATGAGGAAGTGCAGACTACGGCAAAGATCCGGGAACTGCTGGCAGCGGCAGGCATTGAGATTCTGCCTTATCCGTTGGAGACGGGGCTGGTCGCCGTGGTACGGGGTCAGCGTCGTCCGGACAAAGGCGCAAACATACATACAAACGGCCAGGGCGGACTTTCTGCGGATTTGAATTCGATTGAAAATACAGATGGAGAAGCATATGAAAAAGCGAATACAGGCAGCAGCGACAGAACCCGCGCCGCGCTGCGCTGCGACATTGACGCTCTTCCCATCACCGAACAGACCGATCTGGACTACCGCTCGGAAATCCCCGGGCATATGCATGCCTGCGGTCACGACTACCACATCACCGCAGGGATCGGGGCAGCGATTCTTCTGCAGGAACACAGAGATGCGTTTTCCGGCACGGTGAAATTCCTTTTTCAGCCGGCCGAGGAGGAGTCTCACGGTGCAGTAAAAGTCCTGGAGAGCGGTGCTCTGGATGATGTGCCCCGTATCTGGGGTTTCCACGCTGACCCTTCCAACGCGGTGAATGTCGTCAGTGTCGGAGAAGGCTATGTGACAGCGGCGGTGGATCGCTTTGAGATCCGGGTCACAGGCGTAGGCTGCCATGGAGCGCATCCCGACGACGGCGTGGATCCCATTCTCGCCGCTTCGGCGATCGTGCAGGGTCTGCAGTCAATCGTCAGCCGCAATGTAAATGCCATGCATCCCTCGCTCTTAAGCGTCACCCGGATTTCCGGCGGAACGACCTGGAATGTCATTCCTTCGGAAGCGGAACTGGAAGGAACCGTCCGCACTCTGAACCGGGAAGACCGCGCTTTGTATGAACGCAGGATCCGGGAGATCGCGGAGCGCACAGCAGCCGCTTACGGCGCCTCCGCGGAGGTCGTATGGACACCGGGGCCTCCGGCCACGTACAATGATGGCACAATGGCAAACCTCTGTGAGGATACTGCCCTCCGTCTGGGCATGAAAGTCGTTCCGCCCGAAAGCTCCATGAGCGGCGATGATTTTGCGTTTTATCTGGAAGCGCCGCCTCACCTGCGTTCGGCGGCAGGCTGCACAGAAGATATCAATACGGCAGGCAAGGGAATCCCGGGCTGCTACATAAGAGTCGGTACCGGAATCGGGCATCCCATCCACCATCCGGGCTTTTGCGTCGATACCGGTGCGATTTTACCCACAGCCAGGCTGCTGGCGCAGCTGCTGATAAGTTAAAGACAGGATCCTGCCCCCCTTGCCGGACAGATAATTCAAATTAACCTCCATGCCCGCTTAGCGGGCGCAAATCAAAAAGCGAAAGAAAGCGACAGGTGTAAATATGGCCAAAAGAAAATCCCGATTCGGAGATACTCCGGATCAGCATCATTATCTGGAAGTCAACGGAGATTTCCGTATGCGGGAACTGGACAAAGGCGATCTGGAGCAGTTCAACGCTCTTTTGCAGTACGCGTTTCAGGTCACCTCCTATGACCTGTTTCAGACCGGATGGAAGCTGGAAGAGATCAAATCCGCAAAGCGGCCGATGTTGGAGGAAGCCTATGTACTGGGGTGGTTTTACAAAGACCGGCTTGCGTCCATGATCGTCGTTTATTCCATGAGAGTCAATGTCTACGACGAGATCATGGATATGGGCGGCATTACCGGTGTGGCGACCTATCCGGAATATACCGGGCGCGGTCTGATCCACGCACTGATGCGGCGCGTCCTGGATTATATGCACCGGCAGAAAATGCCGATCTCGTTTCTGTATCCCTACTCAATTCCGTTTT
Source organism: Lachnospiraceae bacterium (assembly GCA_021199235.1). Taxonomy (GTDB): domain Bacteria; phylum Bacillota; class Clostridia; order Lachnospirales; family Lachnospiraceae; genus Choladousia. The sequence goes on from JAJQIL010000121.1 coordinate 10,425, forward strand.
ACCGCAAAATGGGCTGGGAGCTCGTCTCTGACAAGCTGACCTTTACCATCAAGGATACGCAGCTGCCGAAGCCGCACCCGGTAGAAGGCATGGTGGAGCGTGTCAGCCTGGATTCGGAGGATTATCACAACGTACACTCGTATTTCGCGCTGCAGCAGCATGGTGCACTGATCCGCGACGAACTGTCCTGGGAAGAATACTGGCGCTGGGATAATGAAGATATGATTGCGGCCGTTTATTACAGCAAAGAACACAAGCCGCTTGGTTATGTCGTCTATTATATTGCAAATGATGTGTTTTACGTTAAAGAAATGGTATACCTGAACATCGAAGCGAATCACGGACTGTGGAATTATATCAGCGCGCATTTTTCCATGATCAATGAGGTCAAGGGTGCGAACTATTCAGGTGAAACGCTGGCTTATCTTCTGGAGGACAGCGAGATCGTGGAGACGATTTCTCCGTATATCATGGCGCGGATCATCAACGTGGAAGATTTTCTGCGGGACTATCCCTATCAGATCAAACAGGAGGATTTAAAAATCCACTTCCGGGTACACGATCAGATGGCGCCCTGGAACGAGGGCGACTTCATGGTGTCCTGGCACGACGGGGAGACCGTCTGCGAAAAAGTGGACGACAACCAGTCCATCAATGTGGTGGAACTGACCATCAATACTCTGACGACCATGCTGATGGGCTACAAGCGCCCCAGCTATTTGTATGAGCATGAAAAAATTCAGACGGAATACTATATGCTGACCTGGCTGGAGCGGCTGATTCCGGCAGAGAAGCCGTACTTCTCGGACTACTTCTAAACGCATGTCACGCCAGATGAAACAGCCCGCTGTCCTTCGCCATGATCCGGATGCGGATACTGTTGTCCGTCAGATGCTCATAATTGGCTTCCAGGGCATAGTCCACCAGGATCTCGATCAGCTCCTCGCTCTCGGTGATCTGCATCCTGTTGACATCGATCCCCATGAGCATGCTCCCGGCGACCGTGTCATACCAGCAGTTGTTTTTCACACCTTCCTCAAAGACCATTCTTGTGTTGACGATACCTTTACGGATGGCCTCGAGCCGACGGCCGCGCAGCGTGATGCGGGTCCTGATGACACCGCCTCGGGCGGCTGCGGCCCCGGATGTCCCGTCCGGCATATCATCGTCCTCCGGCTCTTCATATTCTACATAATGCTTCCCGTTGCGGAAATAGTATTTTCCGGGGCTGAAGACCTCCACCGAATCATCCGAGTTGCCTTCCTCAGCGCTGCCCAAACGCGCAGCGTTTTCTGCATGGGCGGTGCGACCTGCCGCCGAGCTTTCGCGAGGGGGCGTTTCCTCATCTCTGACGCTGTACAGTCCCTTTATACTGATCAGTATGTCTCGTGTCATCTAATATTCCTCAATATTAATTTTTTTAATCGTCTCAATGTCGTAAGGCAGGATGGAATTCGCAAAATGCCCGAATTTATCCGCCATATCACTGACAAAAAAGCGGTAGGGCTCCGTCGCGGGCGGATCAGACGGTTCGTCAGGATTTTCCAGATGTTCGCGCGCCAGCAGCTCTCCCAGCTCCTTTGCCGTCTCGTAGGCCGGGTTCACCAGCGTCACGGCATCGCCGACCAGCTCGCGGATCAGGGAGCGCAGAAGCGGATAGTGCGTGCAGCCGAGGATGAGGCTGTCGATGTCCTTTTCCAGCAATTCATCCAGATAGCGCCGCGCCACTTCCTTTGTGACCGGATCCTTCAGCCAGCCCTCTTCCACCAGCGGACAGAACAGCGGGCAGGCTTTTTCATAAACGGTAATCGACGGGTCCGCCTCACCGATCAGCTTCCGGTACATATGGCTGTTGATCGTACTCTCCGTCCCGATCACGCCGATCCTGTGATTCTTTGTCACGGTCACCGCCACGCGCGCGCCCGGACGGATCACACCGATAATCGGAATGTCCAGCTCCTGTTCCACCGTATCCAGTGCCAGAGCACTCGCCGTATTGCACGCGATCACGATCGCCTTGACGTCCTGTGTCCGCAAAAAATGAATGATCTGCCGCGAATAGCGAACGATCGTGTCCTTCGATTTGCTTCCGTACGGCACACGCGCCGTGTCTCCGAAATAGACGATATGCTCCTTCGGGAGATTCCTCATGATCTCCCGCGCTACAGTCAGTCCGCCCACACCGGAGTCAAACACGCCGATGGAGGCGCGGCAGTTTTTATTCTCTTCCATGATCAAATGCCTCTGTTTCTAAACTCTCATGCCCGTTTTGCGGGCACGATCTATTATAAAAAAGCAATCGTTCCTTGCTTCATTGCAAATACGAGATATCATATTGAATAGTTACATATTTTCAAAATAAAATCACTTCGCCTTCCATCATCGCGTAGCTGACCGCCTCTTCCTCCGGAAACTGCGCCTTTCCCGCAGTCGCCTCGGTCACATCGTCCCGCAGAGCCTCCGCCTGCTCTTTGGGCACCACAGTGCGGATCAAAACGGTATCCGTATACTCCGAATCCAGGATTGGCAGCCCGCGCTGCCCCAGCAGATACTGGATCTTCCCGATGCCGGTGTAATCTGTCTTTATTGCCAGACGGACACCTTCCTGCCGTTCGATGACCGCACTGCTCTTCAGCCCCTCCTGCACGGACCTGGAATACGCGCGCACCAGACCGCCCGTCCCGAGGAGGACGCCTCCGAAATAGCGCGTGACGACTACAACTACATTATACACATCTGCGCCAAGGAGTACCTCCAGCATCGGCCGTCCTGCCGTACCCTGCGGCTCTCCGTCGTCACTGCAGCGCTGCAGCTCCTGGCGCTCCCCCACCACGTAGGCGAAGCAGTTGTGCCGGGCATCCCAGTATTTTTTCTTTGTGGCAGCGATAAAGTCCAACGCTTCTTCCTCGCTCTTTACCGGACGCACGGTCGCGATAAAGCGGGATTTCTTTTCCACGATCTCGGCTTCGCCGCCCTGATAAACAATTTTCATTCCGGTACTGCTCCTGAAAATGATTTCTCTGACTTGAATTCCTGTAACTGTTACTATTCACAGCTGCGAATTCTCTACAGTATACCACAGGCAGTTCAAGCTTTCCACTGGAAAAACTGCATTTATTTTCTTTTTTATTATCTGTTCAATGCTGTTTAGAGCGTCATTAAAACACTCCGTCTAAGATTACTTTTATTATTCTTTTCCTTAAACGTCAAACCATTTTGCTTGACATATATAATAAAAGTCATTATAATATTAATAAGATGCCACTAAGCATCTGTTAGCAGTCCAATATACGTGTTGATTTTATACGTGTTCCATGTTAATATAACAAAACAGAAAGGTACTCCACTATGCCCAAAAAGCCTCTCGAAATGGAAAGAGAAATACTAAAGGACGGATGGATATTTGACAATCAAATCGGTTCACACCGGCATTACAAACACCCTGTAAAATCCGGGAAAGTCACAATACCGTTTCACAGCAAAGAGCTTTCCAAAGGGACCGAGAATTCCATTCGAAAACAGGCAGGGTTAAAATAAAGCCATTTTTAATATGTAAACAATCATCAGGAGGTACTGACTTATGTTATCAATTTATCCTGCTTGCTTTTTTAAAGAGGGAAACAGCTATTCCGTCATTTTCCCGGACCTGAATTATCTGGCAACCTGCGGCGACTCTTTAGAAGATGCCATGGCCATGGCGGTTGACTGCCTTGCCGGATACCTCAAATGGTGCCATGACGATAAAGATCCTGTCCCGACTCCGTCTCCGCTTTCTTCCGTTTCTCCACAAGCTGTTGCTTCCGAACTTGATATAGAGTGCGATGAGGCGTTCGTTAACATGGTATCTGTCGATGTAGAAGCCTATGCAAAAGAACATTTTAATAAATCTGTCAAAAAAACTCTGACGATTCCTGCATGGCTTAACAAAATGGCTCTGGAACAGGGTATTAATTTTTCCCAGACATTGCAGGAAGCTCTGCTCTCAAAAATCAATGCTACGTAACTGTTCAGTGCCTTCACAGTTACTATGCAACAAAATAATCTAAAACTGTATAGAAAAGCTCCTTTTTGGAAACACTGCATTGCAAAATAACTGCACTGCGAGCCGGAAAGGATCCGCTTTCTATGAATGAAAATAAGACTGAACATGAAGACAAAACAGAAAACCGCACAAAGGCTTCCGGGTTTCCGGAGTGCGTCCGCCGCGGTCTGAAAAGGCTGCGGAATCTGCCCTGGAAAAAGCTGGGGATTGGCGTCGGCGTGGCACTGGCTGCGCTGATTCTTATTTTTATTCTTATCGTCTGGCGGCTGATCGCGGCCGCGCCGGATATTGACTCCATTGATGTCTCGCCGTCCGCCTCAGCGACCTGGATCTGTGATGAAGAGGGCAACTATCTTCGTCGTCTTTCTTTATCTGAGTCCAACCGCGACATCGTCTCGCTTTCCGAAATTCCGCTAAATCTGCAGAATGCCATCATTGCCATTGAAGATTCCCGCTTTTATGAGCACAGCGGAATTGATCTGCGCGGCATCGCGCGCGCCTTCTGGCGGGGAATTACGAGCGGTTCTTTTTCCGAAGGTGCCAGCACGATCACACAGCAGCTGATCAAAAACAACGTCTTCACGGACTGGACCGAGGAGGATTCGTTTGCAGACCGTTTTGCCCGTAAGGTGCAGGAGCAGTATCTTGCTGTGCAGCTCGAAAAGCAGCTTTCTAAAGAGGAAATACTGGAGGATTATCTGAATACGATCAATTTCGGGGCAGGCTGCTACGGTGTCGAGGCGGCGGCGCAGCGCTATTTCGGCAAGGAGGCGGCAGACCTGACACTTTCCGAATGCGCGGTGCTTGCGGCCATCCCGCAAAATCCCACAGGCTACAATCCGATCGATTACCCGGATGCAAATCAGACACGGCAGCGTCTGGTGCTGCGGTACATGGAAGAACAGGGCTATATCTCCCATGAAGAGCGGATGGAAGCTCTGTCGGACGACGTTTATCTGAGCATCAGCACATACAATGAGACCTGGGAATCCGACTCGGTCTATTTGTATTACGAGGACGCGCTGATCGAGCAGGTCACAGAGTTGTTAATGTCGGAGCTGAATTATTCCCAGGAGCAGGCCGAGAAGGCTGTGTACAGCGGCGGTCTGCGTATTTACTCTGCGCAGGATGCCGCGCTGCAGGAGATCTGCGATGAGGAATTTGCGGATCTGTCCAATTTCCCGGAAGGAACGCAATACGGCGCGGACGATGCGCTCACTTTGCAGCCGCAGGCCTCCCTCGTCCTGATCGAGCAGGAGACCGGTTTCGTGCGCGCCATCGTGGGCGGGCGCGGAGAAAAGACCGCCAGCCTGACACTGAACCGCGCGACCGGCACGACCCGCCAGCCCGGCTCCACGTTCAAGATTCTGACCGCCTACGCGCCGGCGCTCGACGCAGCCGGGCAGACGCTCTCCACACTTTATGAAAATGAACCGTTTGAGTACGAAGACGGCACGGCAGTCAGCAATTGGGATGTAAACGACTATTCCGGCACCGTCACCATCCGCGAGGCCATCACCCGCTCTATCAATGTCGTTGCCGTCCGCTGCATTACGGAAATCACACCCCGCCTTGGCTTCACTTACGCGGAAAATCTCGGCATATCAACGCTTGTCGACGACCGGGAATCCTCTGACGGCTCCACCGATGTCATCCAGCCGCTCGCACTCGGCGGCATCACCAACGGCGTGACCAACCTGGAGCTCTGCGCCGCCTATGCTTCTATCGCCAACGGCGGACTGTACGGCGAACCGCTGTTTTTCACCAAAATACTTGACCGCAACGGAAATGTGCTGCTGGACGCGTCACCTCGCTGCGCTTCGGAGACAGATTGCACTGCTCATGCAGAAAACGCTTCGCGTTTGAGCAGTGCGCTGGACGCAAGCGGGCGGTCTGCCTCCGCATCCACAGACACGGATCCCGATGAGAATGCCTTCGGCAGCTTCACCCGCGTCCTGAAAGCAAGTACCGCGTATCTTCTCACCAGCGCGATGGAGGATGTCGTCTCCGCCGCGGACGGCACCGCTTACGGTACAGTCTCCGCCGCCGGGCAGCCTGTCGCCGGAAAGACCGGCACGACTTCGGGCTACAAGGATATCTGGTTTGTCGGCTACACACCGTACTACACCTGCTGCGTCTGGGGCGGTTACGACAACAACCAGTCTCTGCCTTCGGATTCCATCGGACACTCCTACAGCCGCATCCTCTGGACCGCAGTCATGGAGCGGGTGCATACCGGACTTCCCATCGGAGAATTTACACAGCCGGAGGAGATTGTCGAAGTCGAACTGTGTGCGGAATCGCATCTTCCTGCACAGGAGGACTGTCCTTCCACCTGTACGGAATATTTTGCCGAAGGCACGGAACCGACGGAGGCCTGTTCCGTACACCTTCCGGAGCCTGAAACGGAAACGGAAGATATAACGGAAAGCGGTACAGAACAGGAGACCGAGACCGAAGAAATCCTGATCTATCAGGACATCCTGGATCAGCTTCTGCCGGAATCCGAATCGGATAGCGTAAGTGAGAAAGAAGATGATCAGGAAGACGGGTATGAATATGACGACGGGAATGAAGACCGAAATGAAGCCAAAAATGATGACGGCAATGTGAATAATGGCACGGACGTTGGTACGAGCAATGGCGCAGACAGTCATCCGGACGAAGGTACTGGCGAAAATACGGACAATAGTGGGAGCCATGAAAACACCGAAAGCTCCACGAGCGCAAAAACTGCGCCGGAGGATCCCTCCGACGCAGAAAAAGATTCCGATTCAACCGTAAATTCAGACAGCTCGGACTCTGGCAGCACCGATGAGACCAGTTCTCTCGATGACCTGCTGAACCGCCTGACTGGACGGGGAGTGTCCCTTCCCTGACCGGCGCTATCTCACTGTCAGGCTGACGCCCCATCCGGCACGATTGACTCTGTCATGCCAACGCTCCATCCGGCACGATTGATTCCGTCATGCCGACACGCCATCCAGCACGATCGACTCCGTCTGTGTCTCGTAGTCATACCAGTAATCATCATCGCTGTCATCGCCATACCAGTAATCATCGTCGCTGCCGTCCCCGTACCAGTAATCGTCGTCGCTGCCGTCTCCGTACCAGTAATCGTCATCGTCATACCCGTAGTAATCATAATAATCGTCTTCGGTCTCCGGCTCGATGCCGAGAGCTTCGTACCAGGCGCTCTGCACCTCTTCCGCCCAGGTCATGGCATTCATATAGATCTCCATGATTATGTTGTTGATCTCATCCTCGTCCACTTCAAAGATCATGGCCGTATCGGACGCCTCGATGGTACCCGGATCCGCCTGTACGGAAAGCTCACCGGTAAGACCAATGGACTCGTCTTCCGATACGATCGACAGCTCCTCGAGCGTCCAGCCAAACGAGCTGCCCGGCACCACATCGTGGAACACGCTCGTCATCTTCAGTCCGGCAATTTCCCCGGAATCCGGATCCGTCACACCGGCCGTCATATCCAGCTCGCCGGTCGCGGAATCAAAGCTGATCCGGTACACGTCAGCGTCATACATCACCTCATCGTCTTCCTCCACAGTCACGGAAATCGTTGCTTCCGTCACAGTATCTGTCTGTTCAGTCTGCTTCCTGATCCGGATCGTGCCAACATTACCCGTATCATATCCTTCCGCATAAAACTGCAGAGTGAATGCGTCATCCGGATGTGCGGGATCATCCAGTATATAGGAAAAGATCATAAATCCGACCGGTCCCTCTGTCCCGGACGCCGCTTCCGTCTCTTCTGCTGATGTACCAACTCCCTCTGCCTCTTCCGGAGCTGCAATATCATCGCCCTCCGCCATCAGTTCGCTTCCTGTCAGCTCTGAAGAATCCTCCGCATCCGCACTTGAGTCATTGAGCTCAGCGTAAACTTCCTCTTCATAGATGTCGAACTGATACGTAATGCTCTGAAGCAGGCCGTCCTGTACATAGAAGGTCATAATCCCTTCTTCTCCCATCATCGCGGATATTTCATCCAGCGCTGCCTCCATTACTTCCTCCAGATCCATGTCCTCTGTTGAATAAGAGGAAGCAAGCCCGGTCATGTACAGATCCAGGATCCCCATTTCATCCAGGATATCCAGATATTCATCCCAGATCACCTCGTAAAGATCCAGTACCGCATCCGTCTCGATCACCGCGGTATAGGTCACCCCATCTCCTTCTTCCGCCTTTGATATGGAAAATCCTGATTCCATAAATTCATCCACTGCCTGCTGCACAGTATCTGAAAGCTCCGCTTCCAGAGAACCTTCTTCCGCTTCTGCTCCGGTATCCTCCGGATAAAAGCTCATCTCGAAATCATCAATCCCCAGATCGCCCAGTCCCAGATATTCCTTAAGCGCTGAGGCATTATACTGCTCTAAAAAGCTGCCCGCGCGAAGTCCAAGCGCTCCGCTGTAAAACTGCGGCAGTGACAGCGCCAGTATCTCCTCATCCCCGTAAAGCGACATATCCAGCAGGCTCTCCTCCTCAAGTCCCGCACCAAGCGACAAAAGCCACTGCTTCGCATTCGGATCCTGCTGGAAGCCAAAGCTCAGATACGTGTCCTCCGGCAGCGTGCCTTCCAGGAGCGCACCGGCCTCCTCTGTCAGCCCCAGCTGCGCCTGTATCTGCATCCCGTTCGCCGCAAACGCTTCCTGAAGCGCATCCAGTCCAAGATAATCCCCCAGCACCGACTCCGCTTCCGCAGAAAACTGCGTCTCCAGAATCTGATTCAGTTCTTCCGTCACATCATCCTGCGCGGAAGCCGCCGTCGGTACAAGCATCACCGCAGCCGCAAGTGAAAACGCTATTCTTTTCATAATTTCCCTTCTCATAACTTCCCCTTTCATAAAATCCTCGTAACTGTTCAGTACCTTCACAGTTACAAATCCTCCTGGTTTTGCAGCAATTCAAACGGATGGGCACAACCCTTTCAAAAAAGAGGGCTACAACCTGCTGTTCTGAACAGCCACACAAGTACCCGCCATATTCCATTCGCGGAAAACGCTTTTTTCCGTTCTGCTCTTTTACACCTTTTCCATATATCAGACAGATGTGACAGGCCTGAAAAAACTATAGCATATCTGTGCACTGTGCGCAAATATTTCTTTCTTAAAATAAACTTAGTTTAGCATATTTTACTTGGATTTTAGTCTGGAACTATTTTCCCATGTGCATCAAACGAAAGTTCTTCTTTTGTCCGGCGTTGTCCAAAAGCTCATTTTCACTTCTTGACAAATTCCCGTGAAACCTGTATAGTGAGGGAGTCCGTGCAGCCGGGGAGATAGCGGTGCCCTGTACCTGCAATCCGCTACAGCAGGGGTGATGCCGAACCGAGGGCGTTTTGTTGTGGAGCTGCCCCTGATAAGTGATGTTGACGTCTGGGTCCTGCGCGGCAGGAATCCGTGAACCGTGTCAGGTTGGGAACGGAGCAGCACTAAGCGGAACCACCTGGGTGCCGCAGGGCAGCCTGGGCTGAGTTAACTGTCAGGGTAACGTCTGTGGCAGGCGTTCGAAGCGAGGCGCACGGATCTTTGTATTACAGAACGAAACAAATAAAGACCTGCGCAGTCTGAATCATCAGCTTCCGATGAGCCATATCTTTCTGCGTCGGTCTTATTTTCTATCCTTTTGAAACAGGTCGACCGCAATCCCATTGGCTTCATTTTAATTATCGATACAAAACAGAAACGAGGATTTATATGACAAACGATGAAAAATACATGAAAGAGGCGCTTCGCCAGGCCAAAAAAGCGTACGCGCTCCGCGAGGTGCCGATCGGCTGCGTCATCGTCTGCGAAGATCAGATTATCGCGCGCGGCTACAACCGCCGCAATACCGATAAAAATACCACCTCTCATGCGGAGATCAACGCGATCCGCAAAGCCAGTAAAAAGCTGGGCGACTGGCGGCTTGAGGGATGCACGATTTACATCACTCTCGAGCCCTGTCAGATGTGCGCCGGAGCAATCGTCCAGTCCCGCATCACGCGCGCCGTCATCGGCGCTATGAATCCCAAGGCCGGCTGTGCCGGTTCCATCCTGGATCTCCTCGATATGAAAGAATTCAACCATCAGGTCCTCATGGAGCACGGTATCCTCGAAGAGGAATGCAGCACAATGCTTTCCGGCTTTTTCCGTGAGCTGCGGGAATCCCGCCGCGCAGGAAACGTCGTATCCCGGCAGTAAAATCTGTAATATTGCTGTGAAGGTACTGAACAGTCACCCGTTTCTGAAAATTTATTATTCCTATGGGAAACGAATTGCCCGGTCATCATTTTCATGACCGGGCAATCTGTTTTTCACATCGAACTGACTGTTGTTCTTCTGTTACCAGTTCGCATCATATGCTTTGCATTCATTCCCATTACAACTGCTTTGCATTCATTTCATCACTGCTGTTACACTTGCGCCTCTGTAATGGTTCATCGCCTTTAATGCTGCGCGTTTCTTCTCCTTCTCTCCAGCACTCCGGCCAGCATGATCATCAATGCTGCCAGCATCACCAGCATGTACGGCAGGATCGGGGTTTCATCGCCGGTCTGTACCGCCGTTGTTTCGGTCTCGGATTCTTCCTCAGATTCTTCCGATACCTCTTCCGATTCCTCTTCTGATTCTTCTTCCGAGGTCTCCTCAATTTCCTGATTCGTGATCGTCACGCTCGCGGTAAGGTTCGACGCATCCATCGTCACTTCCGTGCCGTCCACGCTCACAGTGTAGGCAAATCCTTCTGTGTCAGCCACCGGGCTGCCGTTCGCGTCTACCTCTGTCACGTACAGGGTCACTGTCTCGCCGCTGCCGATGGATACCTCCATGGATACGCTCACTTCAGAGCTGCCGTTCAGGTTCAGAGCCACAATGTTCTGTTCCACATTCGTCGCCAGTGTCGTGTAAGCCGCATCGCTGAAGATTCCCGCGTAGAATGTCTCGCCGGAAGCAAGCGCTGTGCCGTCCGCTCCGAGCAGCTTCTTTGTGATGGTCAGCGTGCCGTTCTGATAGAAGCCCTTCGGTGTCGTGTAAAACTCATTCGCGAAGGTGACTGTCGTCTGGCTGCCGTCTGCCGCGGTCACGGTCGTCTTCACCGCACCGTCGCCGAAGTTCGGCGCATATTTCGTGCCGTCTGCCAGTACTTCCAGACCGGAGAGCATTGCTGTTCCGTTCTCATCGCACTCTGCAATGTAATACGTTCTTCCGATCTCCAGGCCGGAGAAGGTCGCCGTCGATGCCGAAGCATTCTTAAATTCGATTGCTTTCATCGCGTACAGGTTCGTGCATTCCGCATCCGTATACAGGCCAACATAGAAGGTCTGGTCTTCCGCGATCAGCGTATCTCCGTTGGAGAGCTGCAGGTTCTTCGTTACCAGGATCTCCGCCGTCTCGCTGATGGTCATCGTATCTTCTACGAGGAGTACGCCATTGCTGATCGTCGCAGTCGTCTTAGCCGTGTTGATCGTGCCGTCCCCGTTCAGGGTGAACGTTGTATCCGCCGTGATATCATATCCGTTCGGAGCCGCCGTCTCATGGAGCGTATAGGTCTCTCCCGGTACCAGGCCGGTCGTCTCGTGTGTCTTTGTTGTGGAAATCCACTCGTCAACCACATTGCCGTCTTTATCCAGGATCTGGATCGTCGCGCCGGCGAGCGCTTCCAGTGTCGTCGCATCCACCTTGCTGATCTTAACGGAGGTGATGTCATTCGTAAATGTCATCGCCGTATCAGTATAAGCCGTCTCTGCTGCCGTGCCGCCTGTTACCACAGCCGCAGCCGTCAGCGTGCCGTCTCCGTTGTCTGTGATCGTTACCGTTACCGTGTAGACCGTCTCATCGTAGAGGTATCCGGTACCGGTCTGAGACTTTTCACTTACTGTATAGGTGTAAGTCTTTCCCACATCATCCAGTGTATAATCCAGAGCCTCAAAGGTGATCACTCCTGCCGCGTCGTTTGCAGCTGTCTGGAGCACCGTACCGTCCGCGTCCTTCAGTTCAAACTCGAATGTTCCAAGCGCTGTATCCGTGCGCGCCATGGACTTCGCCGCCTTTAAGATAAGGCTGCCGGTCGCCGTATATTCATCCGTATAGTTATTTGTAAATTCCGCTGTCGGAATTTCCGCCGTCTCATCAGCTGTCACGGTCACTTTCACTCCGTTTGGCGTTACCAGCGTTACTTTTTCCGGATTGGTCGTCAGGTACTCATATACATAGTACGTGCCCGGTGCCAGATTATCAATCTGTTCTGTCTTGCTCTCACCGTTTACGATCGTGAT
>JAJQIL010000008.1 GCA_021199235.1 Lachnospiraceae bacterium
CATTTTCTCTTGTGGTATATAAGGACATTATCATAAATGGCCCATAGATTTTTGAATAAAGGCAAAAATTTCCTTGACACCCGTTTTGCATTGTGGTAGAGTATACGTTGCACTATTGTGCGGGATTATATCCTGCAGTATAATTATGCCCAAAAGTAGAACCAGACTGCAGAAAGAACAGAGGTGAAACATCAATGGAGAAAAACAGGATACGTCCTATTACTAATGGCAAAGGATTTCGTATGAGTTATCAGCGGCAGGAGGAAGTCCTTGAGATCCCGAATCTCATTGAGGTTCAGAAAAACTCTTATCAGTGGTTTCTGAACGAAGGACTGAAGGAAGCCTTTGATGACATTTCACCGATTGAAGACTATGGCGGTAAGCTTAGTCTTGAATTTGTGGATTTCAAGCTGTGCGAGGATGATGTGAAATACTCGATTGAGGAGTGCGTGGAGCGTGACGCCACGTATGCGGCTCCTTTGAAAGTACGGGTTCGCCTCCATAACAAGGAGAATGATGAGATCAGCGAACATGATATTTTCATGGGAGATCTTCCGCTGATGACTGCGACAGGCACATTCGTGATCAATGGCGCGGAGCGTGTTATTGTCAGCCAGCTTGTGCGTTCCCCTGGTATTTATTATACGATTACGCACGACAAGTTTGGCAAAAAGCTGTATTCCTGTCAGGTTATTCCGAACCGAGGCGCATGGCTCGAATATGAGACAGACTCCAATGATGTTTTCTATGTGCGTGTCGACCGGACCAGAAAAGTGCCGGTGACGGTTCTCGCGCGTGCACTGGGTTTAAGCACGAATGCCGAGATCATTGATTTCTTTGGCGAAGAACCGAAGATTGTGGCGACTCTGGCGAAGGATACGGCTACCAATTATCAGGAAGGTCTGCTGGAGCTTTATAAAAAGATCCGGCCGGGTGAGCCACTTGCGGTAGAGAGTGCAGAAAGCCTGATCATGAGCATGTTCTTTGATCCACGCAGATATGATCTCGCAAAGGTCGGACGCTATAAGTTCAATAAAAAGCTGATGTTCCGCAACCGGATTGCCGGGCATATCCTTGCGGAAGATGTATTTGACATGTCGACCGGTGAGATCCTTGCGGAAGCAGGCACCGAGCTGACCCGCGAACAGGCAGATGCCATTCAGAATGCCGCAGTTCCGTATGTGATGATCCGTACGGAGGAACGTGACGTAAAAGTTGTCTCCAGTATGATGGTTGATCTGAAATTCTGGGTTGACTGCGAGCCGAAAGAGCTGGGCATTACGGAGCTTGTATATTATCCGGCATTGAAGGCGATTCTGGAAGAGTATGACGATCCGGAAGATCAGAAGGATGCAATCCGTCGCTCTGTGCATGAACTGATTCCAAAGCATATCACGAAGGAAGACATTCTTGCTTCGATTAACTATAACATCCATCTGGAGTATGGCATTGGCAATGACGATGACATCGACCATCTGGGGAACCGCCGTATCCGTGCTGTCGGAGAGTTGCTGCAGAACCAGTACCGTATTGGTCTGTCCAGACTGGAGAGAGTCGTTCGTGAGAGGATGACGACACAGGAGATTGAGGGCATTTCGCCACAGTCCCTGATCAATATTAAGCCGGTTACGGCCGCCGTTAAGGAGTTCTTCGGTTCCTCGCAGCTGTCTCAGTTTATGGATCAGAATAACCCTCTTGGAGAGCTGACGCACAAGCGTCGTCTTTCGGCACTTGGTCCCGGTGGTCTTTCGAGAGAGAGAGCCGGATTCGAGGTTCGGGATGTACATTATTCCCATTATGGCAGAATGTGCCCGATTGAGACTCCTGAGGGTCCTAATATCGGTCTGATCAACTCTCTGGCATGCTATGCGCGCATCAATGAATATGGTTTCGTGGAAGCACCTTACCGCCGGATTGACCATTCTGACCCGAAGAATCCGCGTGTCACAGATGAAGTGGTTTACATGACTGCGGATGAAGAAGATAATTATCATGTAGCACAGGCGAACGAGGCACTGGATGAGGAAGGACATTTTGTCCGTAAGAATGTTTCCGGTCGTTTCCGTGAGGAGACACAGGAGTATGAACGGAGCATGTTTGACTTCATGGACGTGTCGCCTAAAATGGTATTTTCCGTTGCAACAGCGCTGATTCCTTTCCTGCAGAATGATGATGCGAACCGTGCTCTGATGGGCTCTAACATGCAGCGTCAGGCTGTTCCGCTTCTGACGACAGAAGCCCCGGTCGTGGGTACTGGTCTGGAGACGAAGACGGCAGTAGACTCTGGTGTGTGCGTGGTCGCGGATCATGCCGGGGTTGTCGAACGCTCGGAATCCAACCGCATTATCGTGCGCAGGGATGATGGTCAGCGAGATGAATATCATCTGCGTAAATTTGTCCGAAGCAACCAGAGCAACTGCTACAACCAGCGTCCGATTGTCAATAAGGGTGACCGGGTTGAGGCCGGCGAAGTGATCGCTGATGGTGCATCGACTTCCAATGGTGAGATCGCGCTGGGCAAGAACCCGCTGATCGGTTTTATGACCTGGGAAGGTTATAATTACGAGGATGCAGTTCTGATCAGTGAAAAACTGGTGATGGATGATGTATATACTTCTGTACACATTGAGGAATACGAGGCGGAAGCCCGCGACACCAAGCTTGGACCTGAAGAGATCACCCGCGATGTTCCTGGCGTTGGCGATGAGGCGCTGAAGGACCTCGATGAGCGCGGCATCATTCGAATTGGTGCTGAGGTGCGTGCCGGTGATATTCTGGTTGGAAAGGTAACGCCAAAGGGCGAGACGGAGCTTACCGCGGAAGAACGTCTGCTTCGTGCGATTTTTGGCGAGAAAGCCAGAGAGGTGCGGGATACTTCCCTGAAAGTGCCGCACGGTGAGTATGGTATTGTTGTAGACGCGAAGGTCTTTACACGTGAAAATGGTGACGAACTTTCTCCGGGCGTAAACCAGTCTGTCCGCATCTATATCGCGCAGAAGAGGAAAATCTCTGTCGGCGACAAGATGGCCGGCCGTCATGGCAATAAGGGTGTGGTTTCACGCGTACTTCCGGTAGAAGATATGCCTTTCCTGCCGAATGGGCGGCCGCTGGATATCGTGCTGAACCCGCTGGGTGTGCCGTCCCGTATGAATATCGGACAGGTTTTGGAAATTCATCTCAGTCTGGCCACAAAGGCCCTTGGCTTCAATGTCTCTACGCCTGTCTTTGACGGTGCGAATGAGAAGGATATTATGGATACTCTGGAACTTGCAAACGATTACGTGAATCTGGAGTGGGATGAATTTAAAGACAAACATGCGGAAGAACTTCTTCCGGAAGTGCTGGATTATCTTTATGAAAACCGTGATCACAGAGCACTCTGGAAGGGCGTACCGATTTCAAGGGACGGAAAGGTACAGCTTCGCGATGGACGTACGGGTGAATATTTCGATGCTCCGACCACAATCGGGCATATGCATTACCTGAAGCTTCACCATCTGGTAGATGATAAGATTCATGCTCGTTCTACCGGGCCGTATTCTCTCGTAACACAGCAGCCGCTGGGCGGTAAGGCTCAGTTTGGCGGACAGCGTTTTGGTGAGATGGAGGTATGGGCTCTGGAGGCTTACGGTGCATCTTATACATTGCAGGAGATTCTGACTGTCAAATCGGATGATGTAGTTGGCCGTGTAAAGACATACGAAGCTATTATAAAGGGAGAGAATATTCCTGAGCCGGGCATTCCGGAATCGTTTAAGGTACTCATCAAGGAACTTCAGTCACTCGGGCTCGATGTAAGAGTTCTGAAGGACGATGATACAGAAGTGGAGATTACTGAGACTTCGGATTATGCTGATACGGATTTCCGTGCTGTAATGGGAGATGACCGTAGATATAATAATAAGGAAGACGAATCTCTCGGGAAGTATGGCTACAGCCGTCAGGAGTTTGACGGGGAAGAACTGGTATCGGTCGAAGAGAATGAGGTCGACGAGAGCAGTGCAGAACTGTTGAAAGAATTTGAGGAAACCTTTGAAGAGGATGAATAGTAACTGTGAAGGTACTGAGCAGTTATGATGAATAGCGAGTGAAAGGAGTATCCTAATGCCAGAGACAACAAAAAATGAAGCGTATCAGCCGATGACGTTTGATGCTATTCGAATCGGTCTGGCTTCTCCTGAAAAGATTCTGGAGTGGTCTCACGGAGAGGTGAAAAAGCCGGAGACAATCAACTACAGAACGTTAAAGCCGGAAAAAGACGGCCTTTTCTGCGAACGCATTTTCGGACCCAGCAAAGACTGGGAGTGCCATTGCGGAAAGTATAAAAAGATTCGCTATAAGGGTGTTGTGTGTGACCGCTGCGGTGTGGAGATCACGAAATCAGCGGTTCGCCGTGAACGTATGGGACATATCGTTCTGGCAGCTCCGGTTTCCCACATCTGGTATTTTAAGGGAATTCCCTCCAGAATGGGGCTGATGCTGGATATTTCTCCGCGTGTATTGGAAAAGATCCTGTATTTTGCAAATTATATTGTCCTTGACCCGGGCGACACAGACCTGCATTATAAGCAGGTTCTGACCGAGCGGGAATATCAGGAAGCTCTTGAAAAATGGGGCAAAAGATTTCGCGCCGGAATGGGAGCAGAAGCAGTTAAAGAACTGCTGGAAACGATTGATGTTGAGAAAGAGTCTGAGGAACTGAAAGCGGCGCTTAAGGACTCTACCGGTCAGAAACGTGCCAGAATCATCAAACGTCTGGAAGTTGTGGAGGCTTTTCGTGAGTCAGGCAACAAACCGGAGTGGATGGTGATGACTGTGATTCCGGTGATTCCGCCGGATCTGCGCCCGATGGTACAGTTGGACGGCGGCCGTTTCGCGACTTCCGACCTGAACGATCTGTACCGCCGGATCATCAACCGCAATAACCGGCTGAAGAGGCTGCTGGAGCTGGGAGCACCGGATATTATTGTGCGTAATGAGAAACGTATGCTTCAGGAAGCCGTGGATGCGCTGATCGATAACGGCCGCCGCGGACGTCCTGTTACAGGACCGGGCAACCGCGCTCTGAAATCTCTCTCGGATATGCTGAAGGGTAAATCCGGACGTTTCCGTCAGAATCTGCTTGGTAAGCGTGTCGACTATTCAGGCCGTTCCGTTATCGTCGTTGGACCGGAACTGAAGATTTATCAGTGCGGCCTCCCGAAAGAGATGGCGATTGAGCTGTTTAAGCCGTTTGTAATGAAAGAACTGGTAGAGAACGGGACCTCGCATAATATTAAGAATGCCAAGAAAATGGTTGAACGCCTGCAGCCGGAAGTATGGGATGTACTGGAGGATGTGATCAAGGAACATCCGGTGATGCTGAACCGTGCCCCTACACTTCACCGTTTGGGTATTCAGGCGTTTGAACCGATCCTCGTCGAGGGCAAGGCAATCAAGCTGCATCCGCTCGTATGTACTGCGTTCAATGCGGACTTCGATGGCGATCAGATGGCTGTGCATCTTCCTCTTTCCGTGGAAGCACAGGCGGAGTGCAGGTTCCTGATGCTTTCCCCGAACAACCTCCTGAAGCCGTCCGACGGCGGACCGGTGGCGGTACCTTCGCAGGATATGGTGCTCGGTATTTACTATCTGACTCAGGAGAGACCAGGTGCAAAGGGAGAAGGGAAATTCTTCAAGAGCGTGGCGGAGGCAATTCTTGCCTATGAGAATAAATATATTACACTGCAGTCAAAGATCAAAGTGCGTATGAGCAAAAAGATGCCGGACGGCAGCGTGATCATGGGAGAGATTGAATCCACACTGGGCAGATTCCTGTTCAATGAGATCATCCCGCAGGATCTTGGCTTTGTGGATCGTTCTGTTCCGGGCAATGAGCTGAAGCTGGAAATTGATTTTCTTGTGAATAAGAAGGGATTGAAGAGCATACTGGAGAAGGTCATCGATATTCATGGATCGACCAGAACAGCAGAAGTGCTTGACGACATTAAGGCGACGGGATATAAATATTCGACACAGGCGGCTATGACTGTTTCCATTTCGGATATGACTGTTCCACCAAAGAAGCCGGAGATGATTAAAAACGCGCAGGATACTGTGGATCGGATCACACGTAATTACAAGCGCGGCCTGATCACCGACGAAGAGCGTTATAAGGAAGTCGTGGAGACCTGGAAAGACACGGATGATCAGCTGACGAAGGAACTGCTCGATGGACTTGATAAATATAACAACATCTTCATGATGGCAGATTCCGGTGCACGTGGTTCCAACAAGCAGATCAAACAGCTTGCCGGCATGCGCGGACTGATGGCGGATACGACAGGACACACGATCGAGCTGCCGATTAAGTCCAACTTCCGTGAAGGTCTTGACGTAC
Organism: Lachnospiraceae bacterium; assembly: GCA_021199235.1. Taxonomy (GTDB): domain Bacteria; phylum Bacillota; class Clostridia; order Lachnospirales; family Lachnospiraceae; genus Choladousia. The sequence goes on from JAJQIL010000008.1 coordinate 6,380, forward strand.
TGGAGTACTTCATGTCGGCACATGGTGCCCGTAAAGGACTTTCCGATACGGCTCTTCGTACCGCAGACTCCGGTTACCTGACCAGACGTCTGGTGGATGTCTCACAGGATCTGATCGTCCGCGAGACAGACTGCAGCGAGGGACTGGAAGACATTCCGGGTATGTACGTAAGTACGTTCTCGGATGGAAAAGAAGAGATTGAAAACATTCAGGAGCGTATTACAGGACGTTTCTCCTGCGAGGACATCTGTGATAAGGACGGCGAGATCATTGTGAAGGCAAATCACATGATCACACCGAGGCGTGCGGCGCGCATTATGAAAGAAGGCGTAGACGCAGACGGTAAGCCGTTTGAGAAGATCAAGATCCGTTCCATCCTGACGTGCCGTTCCCATATCGGAATCTGCTCCAAGTGCTATGGCGCGAACATGGCGACCGGTGAGCCGGTGCAGGTAGGTGAGTCTGTCGGTATTATCGCTGCACAGTCGATCGGTGAGCCGGGTACACAGCTGACCATGCGTACGTTCCATACCGGCGGCGTGGCCGGCGGTGATATCACACAGGGTCTTCCGCGTGTCGAGGAGCTTTTTGAGGCAAGAAAGCCGAAAGGTCTTGCAATTATCACAGAGATTGCCGGTACGGCGACTTTACGTGACACGAAGAAGAAACGTGAAATCGTTGTGACCAATGAGGAAACAGGCGATTCCAAGACTTATCTGATTCCTTACGGCTCCAGGATCAAGCCCGTGGACGGCACTCATCTGGAGGCAGGCGATGAGCTGACTGAAGGAAGTGTGAACCCGCATGATATTCTGAAGATCAAAGGTGTTGACGCAGTACAGGATTATATGCTTCGCGAAGTACAGCGTGTATACAGGCTTCAGGGCGTGGAGATCAACGATAAGCATATTGAGGTTATCGTGCGTCAGATGCTGAAAAAGATCCGCATTGAGAATAACGGCGACACCGATTTCCTGCCGGGAAGTCTGGTGGATATTCTGGACTACGAGGATACCAATGCGAAGATGATCGAGGAAGGCAAAGAGCCTGCCGAGGGAAAACGCATCATGCTCGGTATCACCAAGGCTTCTCTGGCAACGAATTCCTTCCTGTCTGCGGCATCCTTCCAGGAGACCACAAAGGTTCTGACAGATGCGGCTATTAAAGGAAAGAAAGATCCGCTTGTCGGCCTGAAGGAAAACGTGATCATTGGTAAACTGATTCCTGCCGGTACAGGCATGAAGCGCTATCGCAATGTTGTTATTGATACCTCTGGCACAGATGATTCGGAATATGAGCAGCTGCTGTTGGATGAGTATGATGACGATGATGAGCCGATTGATGATACGCAGGAGATGTCATTTGAGGAACTGATCGAGGAAGCTAAATCCGAAGCAGAAGGTTCGGAATTGGAAGACTCAGAGACAGAAGAATCAGGACAGATGGATGTGGAAGAATCTGGAACAGCGGAATCGGATCCGACAGAGGAAGATACAGTCATTCCGGATGAAGAATAAGAAGTAAGATAATAAAGAAAGGCCCGGTGCTGCCGGGCTTTTCTCATTCCTCCCTGTTCCTGAGATTGTAAATCAGATTCTTAAGCGACATGTCTTCAGAAAGACTGTCGGATTGATTCTGCTTTTTTTTCTTTTTGAGTGTGTCAGGCTGTGTGCTATAATCGCTGCATGTGCTGTGGGGGTTAGCGTTATAGTTGTTGTAAGTGCCGGATTGCTGGCTGCTGTAGCTATTGTATATGCTTCCAGGCTGCGTATTGTGATACCCCTGTGGTATCTCTGCATAAGGACGCTGTGAGGTGTCCCACGCGGATGCTGTCTCCTTTTTTGCACGTTTCTTTTTGCTGTTGAATGGCCGGAATATGGTATGCCTGCCGGTCCAGCCGATGATTCGCACAAGGATGATTCCCCAGAAGATACCAAAAGAGTCTATCAGAACATCACGGACGGACGGCCCGCGGTCACTGACAAACGACTGATGATATTCATCTCCGCAGGCAAAGAGAACGCAGAACAGCCCGGCTGAAAACATAAGAGGAAGTCCATGCAGTCCATATACATACAGTGGAAAAGAAACCGCGATGGCGAGGGCAAAGTACTCTGTCATGTGTGCAAGCTTTCGTACTACCCCATTAAATCTCGTCGCCAGAGAGGAAATCTCAGAGGGCTGCAGATCTGCCTCAAGGATCACATTTCCGGCTTCGACGATCGTGTAGCTGACCTGATAGCTTAAATTTGAAGAGGTTGTGCCATCCTGAGCGGAAAAACAGAAAATCATATACATTAATAAAATCGCAGGTATAAAAGACAAAGGTTTTAATAATCTGACTAACATTTCGATCACCCCTGATTCATTTTCAATTGCCGACATTTTAGCATTATGAGCCGCAGGTGTCCACCCATTTCATGAAATTATAAGAAATTAAAGAAAGCTGAGAAAAGTAAAAAAAGAACGTAAAAAACTTCTTGACAAGGAAATACGGCTTTCGTATAATGGAACAGTGCGTGAATGCATGTTATTTTTTTTGCGCATATTTCCATGCAACCATGGCCGCATTCTTAACAGATTGATTAGCGGCCGACCCGAGTAAAACGAATATTATCAGGAGGTGAAGGAAGAATGCCAACATTCAACCAGTTAGTCAGAAAAGGCAGACAGACATCGGTCAAGAAGTCGACCGCGCCGGCACTCCAGAAAGGGTACAATTCTCTTCAGAAGAAGCAGACCAATACATCTTCTCCGCAGAAGAGAGGCGTATGTACCGCTGTGAAGACCGCGACGCCGAAGAAGCCGAATTCCGCTCTTCGTAAGATCGCCAGAGTACGTCTGTCCAATGGTATCGAGGTTACAAGCTATATTCCGGGTGAGGGACACAACCTTCAGGAGCACAGCGTTGTGCTGATCCGTGGAGGAAGAGTCAAGGACCTTCCGGGTACCAGATATCACATCGTAAGAGGTACGCTTGATACCGCCGGTGTTGCCAAGAGACGTCAGGCACGTTCCAAATACGGTGCCAAGAGACCGAAAGAAGCAAAGAAATAATACCGGTTGCAGAGATTTACCTTAGTATCACATGAAAACTGTTATTTGTTTCACCTTATGCGGAGTTCGTATTACCAGGTGGTTGCAGGTTAATATAGAAGTCCAAGCATGAACACGGAAAGAAACAAGCGTGAGTACCTGTGATTTAATGTAAAACGTCTACGGTCGTTTACTATAATTAAGGAGGGAAGAAGCGTGCCACGGAAAGGACATATTCAGAAGAGGGACGTATTGGCAGACCCGATTTACGGAAGTAAAGTCGTTACCAAGCTGATCAACAATATCATGCTGGACGGCAAGAAGGGTGTTGCTCAGAAAATTGTGTACGGAGCATTTGAGAAGATCGAAGAGAAGACCGGGAAACCGGCGATCGAGACTTTCGAAGCGGCTATGAACAACGTCATGCCGGTTCTGGAGGTAAAGGCGAGACGTGTCGGCGGCGCTACCTATCAGGTGCCGATCGAGGTAAGACCGGATCGCCGTCAGGCTCTGGCACTTCGCTGGATTACCATGTTTTCCCGTAAGAGAGGCGAGAAGACCATGCAGGATCGTCTGGCGAATGAACTGATGGATGCGGCGAACAATACCGGTGCATCAGTTAAGAGAAAAGAAGATATGCACAAGATGGCAGAAGCGAACAAGGCTTTTGCGCACTACAGGTTCTAAAACAGAAAGCGGCATAAGACATGCTGTCTGTCTGATGAGGAGGAAAAAATTTTGGCTGGTAGAGAATATCCATTAGAGAGAACCAGAAATATCGGTATCATGGCTCATATCGATGCGGGTAAGACTACATTGACCGAACGTATTCTGTATTACACCGGTGTGAATTACAAGATCGGTGATACACATGAAGGTACCGCTACAATGGACTGGATGGAGCAGGAACAGGAAAGAGGTATTACCATCACCTCCGCCGCCACCACCTGCCACTGGACGCTGCAGGAGAACTGCAAGCCGAAGGCTGGCGCTCTGGAGCATCGTATCAATATCATCGACACTCCGGGTCACGTGGACTTTACGGTAGAGGTTGAGCGTTCTCTTCGTGTGCTGGACGGCGCTGTCGGCGTCTTCTGCGCAAAGGGAGGCGTGGAGCCGCAGTCAGAGAATGTATGGCGTCAGGCGGATACCTACAATGTTCCTCGTATGGCATTTATTAATAAGATGGATATCATGGGAGCGGATTTCTACGGCGCTGTAGAGCAGATCCGCACCAGACTGGGCAAGAATGCGATCATTCTTCAGCTGCCGATTGGCAAAGAGGATGAATTTAAAGGCATTATTGACCTGTTTGAGATGAAGGCTTACATCTACAATGACGACAAGGGTGAGGACATCACGATCACAGACATTCCGGAGGACATGGCTGAGGATGCGGAACTTTACCGCAATGAGCTGGTTGAGAAGGTCTGCGAACTGGACGACGATCTCACCATGATGTATCTGGAGGGCGAAGAGCCGACTGTCGAGCAGATGAAAGCCGCGCTTCGGAAAGCGACCTGTGAGTGCACCGCGGTTCCGGTGTGCTGCGGAAGCGCTTACCGCAACAAGGGCGTACAGAAGATGCTGGACGCTGTGATTGAGTATATGCCGGCGCCGACAGATATTCCGCCGATCAAGGGCACGGATCTGGACGGCAACGAGGTTGTGAGACATTCGTCCGATGACGAGCCGTTCTCCGCTCTGGCATTCAAGATCATGGCGGATCCGTTTGTAGGAAAGCTGGCATTCTTCCGCGTATATTCCGGTACGATGAATTCCGGTTCTTATGTACTGAATGCGACGAAGGGCAAGAAAGAGCGTGTGGGACGTATCCTGCAGATGCATGCGAACAAGCGTGCAGAGCTGACGAAGGTCTACTCCGGAGATATCGCTGCAGCGGTTGGCTTCAAGCTGACGACGACCGGTGATACGATCTGCGATGAGCAGCATCCGGTAATCCTCGAGTCCATGGAGTTCCCGGAGCCGGTTATCGAGCTGGCGATCGAGCCGAAGACCAAGGCCGGTCAGGGCAAGATGGGCGAGGCACTCGCAAAGCTGGCTGAGGAAGACCCGACGTTCCGTGCTCATACGAATACCGAGACCGGACAGACGATCATCGCCGGTATGGGCGAGCTCCATCTGGAGATCATTGTAGACCGTCTGCTTCGTGAGTTCAAGGTTGAGGCGAATGTCGGCGCTCCGCAGGTTGCCTATAAGGAGACCTTTACAAAAGAGGTTACGGTGGACAGCAAGTATGCGAAGCAGTCCGGCGGACGCGGACAGTACGGACACTGTAAGGTTATCTTCACACCGATGGATCCGAACGGAGAGAAGACCTTTGAATTCGAGTCGACCGTTGTCGGCGGCGCGATTCCGAAGGAATATATCCCGGCAGTCGGAGAAGGTATTGAGGAAGCGGCAAAGGCCGGTATCCTTGGCGGATTCCCGGTACTCGGTGTGCACGCGAATGTCTATGACGGTTCGTTCCATGAGGTCGACTCCAGTGAGATGGCATTCCACATTGCCGGTTCTCTGGCGTTCAAGGATGCCATGAGACAGGGCAATCCGGTTCTGCTTGAGCCGATCATGAGAGTCGAAGTGACGATGCCTGAGGAATACATGGGCGACGTCATCGGCGACATCAACTCCCGCCGCGGACGTATCGAGGGCATGGATGACCTCGGCGGCGGCAAGATCGTCAGAGGCTTTGTACCGCTGGCAGAAATGTTTGGCTACTCCACAGACCTTCGTTCCAAGACACAGGGCCGCGGCAACTACTCCATGTTCTTCGAGCGTTACGAGCAGGTACCGAAGTCCGTACAGGAGAAAGTCTTAAGCGAGAAGTCAAAGTAAGACATCCGCTGTAGCAAAACAGCATTCAAAGTAATGTATTTGTAAAATGAACCATTTGCCGCGGTAAAGACGCGGCAGATGGCAATAAAAGTAATAATAATTGCAAAAAAAACTTGAAAAGACGCAGGTTTTGAAATATAATCAGAGCAGCGTTTTTAGAAGCATTGTATTGAAGGAGGAAAATCACAATGGCAAAGGCTAAATTTGAAAGAACGAAACCGCATTGTAACATCGGTACCATCGGTCACGTAGACCATGGTAAGACCACTCTGACAGCGGCTATCACAAAGGTTCTTTCCCACAGAGTTGCTGGTAACGTAGAGACAAGCTTTGATAACATCGACAAGGCTCCGGAAGAGAGAGAGCGTGGTATCACGATTTCTACTGCTCACGTTGAGTATGAGACAAACAACAGACACTATGCACACGTTGACTGCCCAGGCCACGCTGACTATGTAAAGAACATGATCACCGGTGCTGCACAGATGGACGGCGCTATCCTCGTAGTAGCTGCTACGGATGGTGTTATGGCTCAGACCAAGGAGCACATCCTTCTGTCCCGTCAGGTAGGCGTTCCGTATATCGTAGTATTCATGAACAAGTGCGATATGGTAGACGATGAGGAGCTTCTTGAGCTGGTAGACATGGAGATCCGTGAGCTGCTCAACGAGTATGAGTTCCCGGGCGATGACACACCGATCATTCAGGGTTCTGCTCTGAAGGCTCTGGAAGAGCCGGACGGAGAGTGGGGCGACAAGATCATGGAGCTTATGGATGCTGTTGACAGCTGGGTTCCGGATCCGCAGCGTGCTACCGATCAGCCGTTCCTTATGCCGGTTGAGGACGTATTCACCATCACAGGCCGTGGTACTGTTGCTACAGGCCGTGTAGAGCGTGGTACGCTGAAGCTGAACGAGGAAGTTGAGATCGTTGGTATCAAGGAAGAGATCCAGAAGACGACCGTTACCGGTATCGAGATGTTCCGTAAGCTGCTTGACTATGCTCAGGCTGGTGACAACATCGGTGCTCTGCTTCGTGGTATCAGAAGAACTGATATCGAGCGTGGACAGGTTCTGGTTAAGCCGGGCAGCATCAAGTGCCACACCAGGTTTACCGCTCAGGTATACGTTCTGACCAAGGACGAGGGTGGCCGTCATACACCGTTCTTCAACAACTATCGTCCGCAGTTCTATTTCAGAACAACTGACGTAACAGGCGTTATCAATCTTCCGGAAGGCACAGAGATGTGCATGCCTGGCGACAACGTTGAGATGACCATCGAGCTGATCCACCCGATCGCTATGGAGCAGGGTCTTACGTTCGCTATCCGTGAGGGCGGCCGTACAGTTGGTTCAGGCCGTGTTGCTACGATCATTGAGTAATCGGGACAGTAGAGCCATATATTGAGATTTGTACCGCAATCCCTGAAATCGGGGGTTGCGGTTTTTTTCTGTATCATATAGAATAGGTCACGAATTATTATATGGTTATTCAGAAACCAGTGTCGGTTATTCACAGGAGGAGAATCAGAATGTTTGTGTCAGAAGCTATGACTAAAATGATTCGGTTTTATGCACAGGAATCTGGTCAGAAGAGTCATCACGATATTAATCATTTCCAGAAAGTGTGGGCGTTTGCGAAGACAATCGGCGAACTGGAAGGTCTGGATGCGTATACACAGGAGACACTGGAGCTTGCAGCCATCGTACATGACATTGCCTGTCCGCTCTGCAGGGAGAAATACGGTGATGCGGATGGTCCTCATCAGGAGCTGGAAGGACCGTCGATGGCAAGGATATTTTATGAGGAGATGGGATTGTCGAATGAGCAGCTGGAACGGATCTGTTTCCTGGTCGGTCATCATCATACGCTGGATCAGGTGGATGGGATGGATTATCAGGTGCTGTTGGAGGCGGACTTTCTGGTAAATGCAGATGAAAGTCAGGCACGCAGGGATCAGATTGTACGGTTTCGTGATCGGGTTTATCGGACAAAGACGGGGATACAATTGTTGAATGAAATCTACGGTTTGTAAGTTTTCTGCCAGAAAATGCGGGCGCCAGCTCAGGCAATGTAAATTTGTCGTAACTGTGAAGGTATTGAACAGTTAGAAGCTGCTTTGGCTGGCATTTTATATTATTCTATACATGTAAATGCGAAGAATGAGGAGAGAAGAGATGAGAATTGCAGTGCTTTCCGATACGCATGATGTGCTGCGGGGAGAAGTCCTTGAACAGATTCGTCTGGCCGATGCGGTGATCCATGCTGGAGATGTCTGCAAACCGGAGATCGCGGATCGAATCAAAGCCAATCTGAAAAAGGATGCTCTACTTTATCTTGTGCGGGGAAATATGGACGGGAACTGGGCTAAGCGGCTCCCGGAGACTCTGGAATTTCAGCTTGAACATCTGAGCTTTTTTGTAGTGCACAACAGGAATAGGGCGGTGATTCCGGAGAATTGTGATATTGTCATTTCCGGACATACGCACAGATTTCAGACGGAGACAACAGACGGGCGATTGTGGCTGAATCCGGGTGCCTGCGGGAGGAGACGTTTTCGGTCGGAATTGTCTATGGCTGTCTTACTGATTGAAGGACACAGCTGGCAGATAGAAAAAGTCATGATCGGAGTGGAAGAAGAGTCTGCCGGAAAGAATGAGAATACGATTGCTGCGGCAGATATGCACGGCTGCGGAGGATGCACTGATCCGATGGAATTGTCATCGGGAGCGCTTCTTCTACTGATCTCCGGAATCTTAAAAAGAATGAACAGGGGAAAGACCATTTTGCAGATCGCAGGAGAACTGAATTTGGAGGAATCTTTTGTGGAGGAAATCTGCAGGATTTACGTCACGCATCCGGGGGTTACTGCGAATGGAATTCTGGATAAGCTGGAAGTAAACAGGCATATTGGAGCTTAAAATGGGATTATCAGGAAACTGTTTCAGTAATAGACAGAGGTGCCTGTAATGTATCTGAGCAGATACAATAATGATGATTGGGAGCAGAAATGACACCGATACAGGAACTGCTTTTTGAACTTCAGGATATCAAATATGCGGATTTTCAAAGCAATCTGACACCGACGATTTCCCGCGAACGATTTATCGGTGTGCGGACGCCCAGACTTCGTGCGTTGGCGAAAAAGCTGGCGGCAGTAAGAAACGATATTGAAGAGTTTTTGAAAGATCTGCCGCATTTCTATTTTGAAGAGAATCAGCTGCACGCATTTCTGATTGCAGAAGAAAAGGATTTCTCTGGCTGTCTGGCGAAACTGGAACTTTTTTTGCCTTATATAGATAACTGGGCGACCTGCGATCAGCTGTCTCCGGGAATATTTAAAAAGGAACCGGAGAAATTGCTTCCTTACATAGACCGTTGGCTGGATTCTTCGCATATTTATACGGTACGCTTTGGGATTGGTATGCTGATGCGGTATTTCCTTGATGACCGGTTTGAGCTAAAATATGCGGAACAGGTCGCGGCGATACCTGCTGACAGAGCATACTTTCGCTGTAATTGGCAGACAACTGGTGATACAGAAGAGCCGATGGCCGGCAATCGCCCATACTATATCAGCATGATGGTTGCGTGGTATTTTGCAACGGCTCTGGCAAAGCAGTATGATGCGATCCTGCCATTTCTGGAAGAAAACAAGCTCGACATCTGGACGCACAATAAAACGATTCAGAAAGCGGTGGAGAGCTATCGGATTCTTCCGGAACGTAAAGCTTATCTGAAAACTCTCAAAAGGCCATCGCACTGAAAGTGCAATTTTCAGTTTCCATGCGATAGGACAAACGATATTTGATGGGAGAAAAACTGTATGAAATTCACATATAAACACACGGTCTACGCCTGCTTTATCGGCTATGTCGTGCAGGCAATCATTAATAATTTTGCGCCGCTGCTGTTCCTGACGTTTCAGTCACAGTACGGGATTACGCTGGATAAGATCGCGCTGCTGACAGGGCTGAATTTTGGTGTGCAGCTGTTGATCGACCTGCTCTCCGCAAAGTTTGCGGATCAGATTGGTTATCGTCCCTGCGTGATCGGTGCGCATGTGTTTTCGGCGGCTGGACTGATTCTGCTCACGGTTTTGCCGGATCTGCTGCCGAATGCGTATGCGGGACTCTGCATTGCAGTGGTCGTCTATGCGGTGGGCGGCGGCCTTCTGGAGGTGTTGGTAAGCCCGATCATGGAAGCCTGTCCGGGCGACGAGAAGGCGAAAGCGATGAGTCTGCTGCATTCGTTTTACTGCTGGGGGCATGTCGGGGTTGTCCTGCTTTCCAGTCTGTTCTTTGCGCTTTTTGGGATTTCGAACTGGAAGATACTGGCTCTGCTTTGGGCAATCGTGCCGATCCTGAACGGGATTTTCTTTGCGCGGGTTCCGATCGGATCACTGCTTGAAGAAGGTGAACAGGGATACAGCATCCGTCAGCTGGCATCCATGGGTTCTTTCTGGATTTTTATGCTGCTGATGGCCTGTGCGGGCGCCTGCGAACAGGCGGTGAGCCAGTGGGCGAGCGCTTACGCGGAAAGCGGACTGAAGGTGTCAAAGACGGTTGGAGATCTGGCCGGTCCGCTGCTCTTTGCCGTGACCATGGGCAGCGCCCGGCTGTTTTATGGGAAATTCGGCGAAAAGACTGATCTGAAGAAATTTATGTGGATGAGCGGCCTGCTCTGCCTGTGCAGCTATCTGATCATTGGCCTGTCGGCTCTGCCGGTTCTGGGCTTTTTGGGCTGTGCCCTCTGCGGATTGTCGGTCGGCATTCTCTGGCCCGGCACATTCAGCCTCGGCTCGAAAGGAATTCCCAAAGGCGGTACGGCGATGTTTGCGCTTTTTGCTCTGGCGGGCGACGTCGGCTGCAGCAGCGGGCCGACTTTTGTCGGCATGATGGCGGAACGGTTCGGCGGTCAGCTGAATCTGGGGATTCTGGCAGGAATCGTATTTCCAATCCTGCTGCTTGCAGGGCTTATGCTGGAGAGAAAGATTTCTTCGTAAATGCAGAGATCCGTAATGACGATGACAGAAGATTTATGAGACACATAAATCTGATTTGCCTGTATATGAAGTAATAGAGAATCCGGATGGATTAACGGAAAGACAGAAATCGAATTGGAGATAATGGTCAGATCAATAAGAGTGTGGATATATTATGGATGATAAAATACGCGGGATTACACGAAAACTATATCTGGAACTGACACCGCCGACGGAGGAGGACAACCGCTCTGCGCAGCGGCGTATTCTGGATGCGCTTGAAGCGAAAATGGATTCCGAGGCAACCGGGATGCCAAAAAACACGGGATTATCAGAAGACACAGGGAGGATGAAAATTAAGATCCCGCTTCATATCCTGCGCAACCTGCACTCATTCTGTCAGGATGCCGACTGGAAGCTGACCGCCTCTCTGGCCTGGGATGGCTGCTGCTGGCAGGTCGTGGCGCTGGAAGCGGGAGATACCAGCCATGCGCACTATGGTCTGGCAGTAGACCTGGGCAGTACGACGGTGGTGATGCAGCTGGTGGACTGCGAAAGCGGTGAAGTGGTAGCGCAGGAAAGCGCCTGCAACCGGCAGATTGCGTTCGGCGAGGATATCCTGACACGGATTTTTTACAGCAAGGATCAGCCGGAGCGCCTGGAAGAGATTCGGCGCGCAACGGTGGATACAATCGTGGAACTGATGGAAGAGCTGGGGATTGATGCATCGGATGAGGCGGATACGTACACAGAAACGAACAGGCCTGTTACTCTATCTGCCCATGTAGAAAAAGAAAACCGTGGTTCTGTCGTCAGATGCATCTCCATGGTCGTGGCCGGCAATACCACAATGACACATTTTTTGCTTGGAATGGATGCGTTCTGCGTCTTTTCCACACCCTATGCCGTGCAGGCGGATCAGCCGGGATTCCTGAAAGGAGCGGAACTCGGGATTCCGATTCCAGGCTATGTGTTCTGCTATCCGGGGAAGGCTAACTATCTGGGCGGCGATATTATCAGTGGGATGGTGGCGACCGATATATATCGTAAGGACACGATCTCTCTGTTTTTTGATGTGGGAACGAACGGCGAGCTGGTCGTCGGAAATCGGGAATTTCTGCTTTACGGCGCCGGAGCTGCGGGACCGGCTCTGGAAGGCGGTGTGGTGAAGACCGGTATGCGCGCGGCCGAAGGCGCGGTGCAGCATGTGAAGCTGGTGGAAACAGCCGAAAACGCAGAGAAAACCATGGAAATGGACGGTTCGGAATTGGTTCGGATAAAAGTAAAAGAAGGCGCGGCAGAAAAACAGTACAGGGTGCTCACAGACGTCATTGGCGGAGAAACTCCAAAAGGCATCTGCGGCTCCGGGATTATCGATCTGATATCGGAACTGTTTCTGCATGGAATACTTGACCTGCGGGGAAAACTGGTGCCGGAGGCGTCCGATGCGGTCGTGTGGTGTGCGGGTTCCCAAAATTCCAACGAAGACGCAGCGGAGTGTGATGCAAGTGCCGCAGGCTGCTGCGGCAGTGATGCGGCCAGGCAGGATGGCGAATATGCATTTCAATACGCGCCCGGTCTTTACTTTTACCAGAGCGACATCCACGAATTCATCCGCACAAAGGCTGCCGCTTATACGATGATGGGATATTTGCTTTCAGAGACCGGAATGAGTCTGGATGATGTTAGGGATTTTTATATGGCAGGTGCGTTCGGTTCCCATGTCGATGTGACTTCGGCTGTCAATATCGGGATGTACCCGGACGTGGATCCAGAACGAATACACCCAGTCGGGAATACGTCGCTGGAAGGCGCACGGAGACTGTTGCTTGATCGTTCTGTTGCGGAAGAATTACCGGAGATTCTTGATCTGATGACATATGTCCAGTTCGGCGCGGTGGAGGATTTTCTTGAAAAAATGACTGCAGCCTCGGCACTGCCGCACACCGATCTGGAACGGTATCCATCGGTGAAAGCACGGCTGAATAAAATGTTTAAAAAATGACATATATTAGTTGAAAAACGAAAATGCAGGAACATAATGGGTGGAGCACTTCCATCTGATTATGAATGAATGACTGCCAGAGGAAATGTAATATATAGATGATATGAGGCATCCGTGAAAGCCGGAACCGCTCCGTGAAAAGGCGGGGGAATCGGACCCCTAAATACCGCGAAATCACGGAGGTTCACTGCCATTTCACGGAGCGCCGCTGTGATTGAGTAAACTTTATGCAGTTGATAAACTTACATGAGCACATCGTGAGGTGAATACAAGAGTGGATTATGTTTCTCGTGTGGCGGCTTGTCAAGGAATCATAAATGTGGATACAGATTTGGATGCAAGGAGAGGTGAATATGGCTCAGAATGAAAAAAAATATTTTGGAATATATTGTTGTGTGCGTCAGCAAGTTCGCAAATTGATATAAATATGATGTAATTTAAGGGAAAGATGCGCCAGTTCGGCGCTTGAAATATAAGTAGGTGAAAGTCCTGCTCTGGTAAAGCCAGGCAAAGTCTTGTAAACGGAGCGCGGTCTACGGGCTGTCAGAAGTCGGACTGACCCATAGTAGCTGAGAAGCCTGTGAAAGCGAGTCTGGAATTATTATGTTGCGAAGCCACACCTGACTACAGACATTTGGAATTGGAAACCGACGTTGATTTGAAGAGCCGTATGCGGGAAAACCGCACGTCCGTGAGGGGCAGTAGGCAAGCCTTTCACATGAAATATAAAGAAAGGAGTGTCGAGACTGTCTACTCGACAGGTGAGAGCATGAGGGAATTCAACTACTCGCAGCTTAAAGAGAAACTTTGGGATTCGGAAGTGTTGGGACTCATAGCTGCTATATATAAGGAGGCAGGCAAGCAGGAACTGTATTTGAAGCAACGTCCTGATGAACTCGAAAAGCTTGTTGAAATTGCAAAAATTCAAAGTACTGAGGCATCGAACGCTATTGAAGGAATCAGAACTACAAATACTCGAATAAAGCAGTTGGTTGAAGAAAAGACCACACCAAGGAATCGTGATGAGCAGGAGATAGCTGGTTACCGAGATGTCCTGAATATTATACATGAGAGTTTTGATGTAATTCCAATCACAAGAAATTATATTCTTCAACTCCATAAAATATTGTACAGTCACATGAATAATCCAATTGCAGGGCAGACGAAGAATGTGCAGAACTATATCAGTGCAACGTATCCAGATGGACATACTGTTGTGCTATTCACGCCTTTGGCACCATATGAAACACCAGAAGCATTGGACAAAATCTGTGCGGAGTATAACCGTGTGATTGGTAATATGGAAGTGGAGCCGTTGATTGCAATCCCTGTGTTTATCCACGATTTTTTGTGTATTCATCCGTTCAACGATGGAAACGGCAGGATGAGTAGACTGTTGACCACGCTTCTATTGTATCGCAGTGGATTCCAAGTCGGAAAATACATTTCTCTGGAAGGCAAGATAGCGAAGAATAAAGATCTGTATTATGACGCCCTAAGTGCATCACAAGACAGGTGGCATGAGGGAAGCGACGATCCTGTACCATTTATTAAGTATTTACTCGGTATTGTACTTGCGGCATACAGGGATTTTGAGGACAGATTTTCGATTGTTGAAAAAAAGTTGCCTGCGATTGATATGGTTCGTATTGCAAGCCAAAATAAGATAGGACGTTTTACAAAGCAGGATATCAGGGAACTTTGTCCGTCTCTAAGCGTTAGTTCTATTGAAGGAGCATTAAGAAAGCTTGTGGCGGCAGGAGAACTTGCACGGGAAGGTTCCGGCAAGTCAACATGTTATGTTAGATTAAAATGACTTTATCCGACAAGCAAATCCCTTAAAAACAAGTGGATTTTAAGGGAAAACTAAATTATTAAGGTGTTGTTGCTAAACTCAAATGACCAGAAATAGATTTGCTTGCCTGTCCCTGATTTGCTCTATATACTGTCATTTAGTATATAGAAAGGAATCCCAGG
>JAJQIL010000034.1 GCA_021199235.1 Lachnospiraceae bacterium
ACTGGCCTATTTGGGATGGAGTAATTTAAACCACTTTGGACTGTGAATAGTAACACAGTTTAAAAGTTTATCCCAAACTCTGGGTGCCCGCTATGGACGCCTTGTTTTTTTTGTGCTACAATGGACAAAAATTATGTTATAAAGAAAGAATGAAAAAATGATAAAAAAACGGACTGATAATCAGACCGGTAAGCCGAACGACATCCGGCAGACGGAGCGTGTACTGGTGATTGCGGGCGGCGCGTGGCAGGCCCCCCCTTGTGGAAAAAGTGAAGGCGATGGGATATGAGGTTGTGAACAGCAACCTCTATGAGGATTCTCCGGCGTTTGCGTTTGCCGATTACTGCGAAGTGGCGGATGTGCTGGACAAAGAAAAGAATCTGGAGATTGCCAGAAAGTATCATGTGCAGGCGGTATTGACGGATGAGAGCGATATCGCGGTGCCGACGGTGGCCTATGTGGCCGGGAAGCTGGGGCTGCCGACGATCGGTGAGGATCTGGCCAGGCTTTTTACAAATAAATATGAGATGCGCTGCTTCTGCCGGGAGCATGGGCTGAAGACGCCGGAATTCCGGCTCTGTGAGAACGCGGATGAGGCTGCGGCGTTTGTAAGAGAGTTTGCGGAATCTGATAATTCTGGAAAATCCGGAGAGCCAAAGAACCCCGGAGGAACCGGAGAGTCCGG
This sequence comes from Lachnospiraceae bacterium, assembly GCA_021199235.1. Classification (GTDB taxonomy): domain Bacteria; phylum Bacillota; class Clostridia; order Lachnospirales; family Lachnospiraceae; genus Choladousia. Next base: position 686 of record JAJQIL010000034.1, read on the forward strand.
GAAGTCCGGGAAGCGCTGCATCATGAAGCCGCTGGACTCACAGTCGAGCCGCGGGGTCTATGTGCTGGAGAAGCCGGAGGACGCGTACACGTTTTTTGCATCGTCTGCATCGTATTCTTCCGCCAGGCATGCGGTGATTGTGGAGCAGTATATCGAGGGCGTGGAGTTTACGGTGGACGGGATCGCGTATGCGGGAGAGCACCGCAGTCTGGCGATTTCGGAAAAGAAGCATTTTTCTTATAATACAAGTATTGCCTCGGAACTGTTTTTCTCAGAGACGAATGACCGTTATGATTATGCGGCGCTTAAGGAGCAGAATGACCGCCTGGTGGCGCTGACCGGCCTGCCGTTTGGCCTGACTCACGCGGAGTATAAGTGGGAAGACGGCGAGTTTTATCTGATTGAGATTGCCGCGCGGGGCGGCGGCACGCGGATTTCCTCGCATATTGTGCCGCTGCTGACCGGGATTGACAATTATCGCTTCCTGATCGAAGCAGCACTTGGGCATCCGATCGAAGCTGCATCTGGATATCCGAGCGATGCAGATGTTTTGCGGTCTGCGGATTCGGCGAATCAGGGGTGTCTGCCGTCAGAGGATTCCGGATTTCTGCGGGCGGCAGATCCTGCCGGCCGCCATACCGGCCGCTGCGCAGTGCTGGAATTTTTGAGTACGGATCAGGGCGACGGTCAGGAGGAAGGCGTGGTTGCCGCGATCCGCGGGGCCAGGGAAGTGCGGGCGAATCCGTCTGTGCTGGAGCTGCGCCTGGAGTTTTCTGTGGGAGACCGCCTGAAAAGAGCCGATGACGACCGTTCGCGGGTCGGTTTTTATATTGCGTACGGGGAGAGCGAGGAGGAGCTTCGCCGGACCATGCGCTGGGTGAAGGATACGCTGAAGATTGAATATACAGACGCACAGGGACACGGAAGCATAGAAACAAAGAAACATGGCAACAGTAAACAAAAGGAAGAAGTACAATGGAAACTACGGCACAGAACAGGATTGCCGCTCCCCGCGGCCGCCGATTCATTAAAATCACGCTGATTGCGCTGCTGATCCTCTACCCGTTTCTGGGGGCTTTTTTCGGACTGGATCTGGGAGATACCGGATATCATCTCTTTTTCTTTACGAATCTGGTCAGCAATCCGGATAAGGTGAATTATACTACGTTTTTTACCACGGTGATTGGCTATGTCTGGGATCAGCTGTTCGGAGGGCTGGGGCTGCTCGCTTTCAATCTGCTGGAGGTTTTTCTGGAATGGACGCTGATGACGATCGTCTATCGGAATTTCCGGAAGCTTCTGGGGGAGCTGACGACGCTTTTTGGTCTGCTGATTGCCGTGATCGCTGCGGATACGTATCTGAATGTGTTTAATTATCACCAGCTGAATGTGCTGTTTCTGGTGGTGGTTCTGTGTCTGGTCAACCGGGCGATCCTTTCTGAAAAATACTGGATGAGCCTGCTCGCCGGGGCGGCCTTCACCTTTCTGGTCTTTGCCAGACTGGGCAGCGCTGTGGCGATCATTATCTGTTTTCTTTATATTTATGATAGTCTGATGTATGAGACAGCCTGGAAAAAGACGCTGAAGCATCTGCTGATGTTTGCGGCAGGGATCTGTGCGGTCGGTGCGGGCTTTTTCCTGGTGTTTACCGTGACAGGCACCATGCAGAATTTTATCGACAATTTCTACCGGCTGCGCGGTCTGGCTTCGGATTCTACTTCGGCTTACAGCTTCTGGACTCTTCTGGATACCCTGATCTTTGACAATCTGGAGACGATAGCGTCCGGATTTATTTTCGCGGCTTCGGCGGGGGTGCTGCTCTGTGCGTTCAATATCGCGTTCCGGCGCTGCAAAAATAAGCTGCAGAAGATTTTCTGCGTGCTGGTCGCCTGCTTCATCGGCGCGATTGCGGTGTATCAGATGTATTATGCCTGGGATGTGAATCCGGCGGAGAACTGGTCACAGATGACGACCGGCCCGCGTTTTATCGCCGGTGTGTCGTATGTCATTGCGTTTGGGTGTTTTGTGTTCTATGCGTTTCGAAAGGACAGCCGCTCCCGGCAGATGACGCTGCTGGTGCTTTCTTCCTACCTGCTGATCCTGCTGACCATCGCCGGGTCTAATACCGGGACGAAGCATGTGATGCTGGCACTGTGGCTGATTGCGCCGGTGTGTGTTTATACCGTGCGCCGCCTTTGCTGCTCAAAGACGGTCGCCGCATGGGTCGGGGAATTCTTTGCGAAAATTCATCTGGAGCTTCACCGCTTCGCCATTCCCTGTGTGACGGTAGTCTTTGCGGTGCTCTTTTTCGCGAAGTTTGCTCATTTTGCTTATTATACGTTTAATTATGACTGCACGGACCGCACGCAGCTGACTGCCGTGGTGGATAATGACAGGGTGAAATACATCCGGACAACGCAGCGGGAGGCGGACGCGGTGGAAGGAGTGCTGGACGCTGTGGAGGAATACGCGGAGGATGAGGACCAGCCGCTGATGGTGTTCGGCAATTCTCTGCTGTTTTACTACATGACTGACCGTGACGCTTACGCAGCAGCCTGGGTATCGTCCTCCAGCTATTCGCTGGCGCAGTATCAGGCGGATATGTATTATGCGGCGGAGGATTACGGCGACGAACTGCCGGTGGTAATATATTGCCGGACTGATTATTCGACCGGGTTTGATGAGGAATCTCTGGAAAATTATCAGCAGAAAGAAAATGCCCTCCTGTATAATGGGAAAAAGGAATATTTCCGGAGCTTTCTTGAAGAAAACGGCTATGGGATCGTGTATATGAATGATTATTATGCGGTCCTTGTGCCGAACGGTGAGGATGATTTTGACGAACTGCGGCGCGTCGTCAATGTGCCGGTGTATGAGTAGCGGTTCGTTGTGGAAGGATGGTTTATGATGCGCAGAGAGGAATACGGCGGCTATCTGCCGTTTGAGACGCGCACAGGAGAGGATTATTTCAGCCGCTGCGGCGAGGAGCATGTCCTGAGGACAAACTCCGGCAAGGCGGCCATTTATTATGCGCTGAAGGCTGCGAAGCCTCGAAAGGTGTATGCCCCGTATTATCTGTGCGGCAGTGTGCGGCGGATGCTTGCGGAGGGCGGGATTGAGGTGGAGCTTTTTTTTCTGGATGAGAGGATGCTGCCGCGGCTTCAGAATGTCGAAAAGGATGCGGCTGTACTTCTTGTAAATTATTACGGAGTGATGGAAGAGCAGATCCGGGATACGGCCGGGCGTTTTCCTTCGGTGATCATTGACAATGCGCACGCGTTTTTTGCGGAGCCGATCCTTCGGGAGGGCGTCTGGAATGTTTATTCCTGCAGGAAGTTTGTGGGCGCGCCGGACGGCGGTTATCTGGTGAGTGCGTCGCTGCCGGGTGCTTTGACGCCGGACACATCACAGCCGGATACGTTGCAGCCGGGCACATCAATGGCGGATGCTTCGGGGTTTCATCTGGAGCCGGACCGGGTGAGCGCGCATTTTTCCTATCTGACGACGAGCCTGGAGTATGGCATGAACGCGGCGTATCAGGAGAAGCAGGCCGCGGATCGGTATTTTTACGGCAATTATGCCGGAATGTCGCGGATTTCGCGAGGCATGCTTTCGGCGGCGGATTACGCGTATATCCGGGAAAAACGGGAGGAGAATTACAGCCGTCTTCATGAAAAGCTGAAGGCTGTCAATCAGCTTAAGCTTCCGGATACAGTTCCGGCGTGGCTTTATCCGTTCTGGCCCGGAGAGCGCGGTGCGTCGCTTCGAAGCGAGCTGGTCGCGGAAAAAATCTACACGCCGACGCTCTGGAGAGAATTGCTCTGTCCGGACTTTGAGGGGACGCTGGAATACCGCCTGTCCCGGGAAGCGATTTTCCTGCCGGTCGATCAGAGATATGACCGCGAGGATATGGACGAGCTGGCCGGGAGAGTAACAGGATAATGCGGCGGATGGAGTGACCGGATGGCGGCAGATTCGATAATCAACGTGTCTGCGGCGGATGATGAGGTATACAGTCTGGTTTGGGTGTGACGGGGAATTGTCCGGGGAAACTGTGAAGGTACGGAACAGTTACCTGTCGGAATGAATTCCGGAAGGATTATTGATATGAAAGAACTGGTGATATTCGGGACCGGCGATTTTTCGGATGTGGTCTCTTATGTACTGCGGGACAAGCTGGGCCGCGTACCGGCTGCCTATACAGTGAACAGACGCTTTCTGACGGAGCCGTCGCGCCGCGGCGTGCCGGTCGCTGCGCTGGAAGATCTGGCGGAGTCGTATCCGCCCGAAAACTATGAGATCGTGCTGGGGCTGATCGGCAGGCAGATGTTTGACCAGAGGTCCGAAGCGGCCGAACTGCTTTGGAAGACGGGCTATCATCTGGCGAATGTCGTGGATCCGTCCGCGCAGGTGGACACAGATGCACTGGGAGAGGGGAATATCATCCTTGCGAATGTTTCTGTTGAACACCATTGCCAGATCGGCAGCGGAAATATTATCTGGCAGAACGTGGTGCTGCCCCATCACAACCGGGTGGGAGATTTTAACAATCTGGCGCCCTCGGTCAGCCTTTCGGGCTACAGTGGGATAGGCAGCCATTGTTTTATCGGTAATAACGCCTGTATCAAAAATCGTGTACAGATTGGCGACTACACCTATATCGGCGCGGGCGCGTATGTCGCTTCGGCTCCGGAGCCGGGCAGCGTCCTTGTACCGCACCGCAGCTATGTGCTGGAGGGGAAATCAGGCCGGGACTTTCTGTGATGATTTTGAGATTTTATGTCCGCGGCGGATGCCTGAACGTAATGATGATACAGCGAAAGGGATAGAAGATGAAGATTTCATTTGTGATACCGTGCTACAATTCTTCTGAAAATATCGAGGGCGTCCTGAAGGAGATCAGGGGCGCGATGGCGGCCCGTCCGGAGGTCGGCTATGAGGCGGTGCTGGTCAACGACTGTTCGCCTGATAATACGGCGGCGGTGATCAGGGAACTGGCAAAAAAAGATGCCCACGTCATCGCGGTGAATCTGGCGAAAAATGTGGGGCAGCCGAATGCAATGCTGGCCGGATTCCATTATGTGAGCGGGGATTATATCATGACGTCGGACGACGACGGGCAGACGCCGGCCGGCCGGGTTTTTGATTTTCTGGAGGAGATTGAAAAGGGCTATGACGTGGTCTGCGCCCGCTATACTGAGAGGAACCAGCCTTCTTTTTTCCGCAGACTTGGTTCTTCGCTGAACCGCGGAATGTCGGACTGGCTGATCACGAAGCCGAAGGGCGTCTATATGTCGGCGTTTTTTATGGCGCGGCGCTTTGTCGTGGATGAGATGATCAAATATCAGCAGCCCTATGCCTATACGTCCGGGCTGATCCTTCGTGTGACGCAGAATGTGGGAAACATTGATGTGGAGCAGCGGCTGCGCTCAAGCGGCAGCTCCGGCTACACGGTTTCGAAGCTTCTGCGCCTCTGGATGAACGGGTTTACGGCCTTTTCCATCAAGCCGCTGCGCGTGGCGACGGCGGTGGGCATGGCGCTTTCACTGCTGGGCTTTCTGGCGGCGCTCGTCACCGTGATCCGCAAGCTGGTGGTGCCGGGGATTCAGGTCGGATGGAGCTCGCTGATCGCTGTCAACCTGTTTATCGGAGGCCTGATCCTGTTCTTTATGGGACTGATCGGCGAATATATCGGAAGAATTTATATGTGCATCAATGAGACGCCGCAGTATGTAGTGAAGGAGGTTACGCGTCTTGAAGAATCCAAAGAGCAGCCCAAAGAGCAGCCCGGAGAGTAATTCAAAGAGTGATCCGGCGGGCAATTCCATGAGCAGTCCGGAGAGTAATCCGGCGGGCAGTAGGACAGGCAAAGCCGGCATTAACTGGCGGCATATCCTCATGCTGCAGATCGTTGTGTTTGTTTATTCCATGATCAGCATGCTTTCCAAGCAGGTGTCTTCGCTGATCTCGGCGTACGGTCTTTTTTCCTGGCAGACCGTCTGCGGCGTGGGCAGCGTGTTTCTGGCGCTGGCCATCTACGCCTTTTTCTGGCAGAAAATCCTGAAAAGAGTAGATCTTTCCGTGGCTTATGCCAATAAGGCCGTGGGGCTTCTCTGGACGCTGCTGTGGTCGAGCCTGATGTTTCAGGAGACGATCAGCGCGGGAAATGTTCTGGGACTTGTGATCATCTGTGCGGGTGTGCTGGTGGTGACAGGAAATGAATGATGCAGGCATATTGGTGGTGACGGGCAATGCAGGATGTGTGCATATTGGTGGTGACGGGCAATGCAGGATGCGTGCATATTGGTGGTGACGGAGAATGAATAACGCGTATGTAGTATTGATGGTGCTGGCGGCGTTTCTGGCGGCGGTCTCCCAGGTGCTTCTGAAGGTGAGCGCGGGCCGCGAACACAAGGGGCTTCTCGGAGAGTATCTGAACGGCTATGTGATCACGGGCTATGGCCTGCTGGCGTGCAGCCTTCTGATGAATATGTGGGCCTATCAGGGCGTCGAGTACCGGTTCGGACCGGTGATCAACGCGGTCAGCTATGTGTTTGTCCTGATCCTGGGACGGCTGTTTCTGAAGGAAAAGATCACGGCGAGGAAGCTGCTGGGTAATGTGCTGATCATCTGCGGAATCGTTGTGTATGTGATGTGGAGCTGATCGGCCGGCGTGTCTGACAGCGGATGCCGGAATCAGACGGCAGAGAACCGCAGAAATCAACGTGTCTGCGGCGGATATCTGCGGATGCGGTACGTGCCTCAGATGCAGATGTGCACAGATAAGGAGGCGAGCCGGGAGTGGAGTCTTTTACAAGAAAAGATACAGGGATCTGTAAAGGAATCGCGGTGATCCTGCTGATCGTTCACCACAGTGTGGCGGTGCTGGCGGCGACGACCTTTTTATCGGGCACGGAAATCATGAGCCAGGCGGTTTCTCTGGCAAAGCTGTGCGTCGCCATTTTTTCACTCTTAAGCGGCTATGGGCTGTACTGTTCGTTTGACAGCAAAGAAGATAAAACAGCAAAAACAGCAGCCGGATTCGTGGGATCCCATCTGCTGAAGATCTATTCGGTATTCTGGCTTACGGCGGTCTTCCTGTTTGCCGCGGTGCTGCTTTCCGGAAGGACGCCCGCGGATATCTACGGAGAGCACGCGGCGGCATCCTTTGTGCTGGACATGCTGGGGCTGTCGTGGCTTACGGGGACCGGCATGTTCGTGAACTCATGGTGGTATATTACTCTGATTCTCGTTGACTATATTCTGTTCCCTGTGTTATACTTTTCCCTAAAAAGACTGAACAATTATCTCGTTTGGCTTCTCATATTCACAGCGCTGCTGATACCGGCGGTCTGCGGGGGGAACAATGTGGCTGTTTACAGCTTTTTTTTCCTGTACGGCATGATCTTTGCCCGGCTCGATCTGTTTACCCGGCTGCTGAATCTTCCGAAGGAGGGGGAGAAAAGACCCGGATTTGGGGTGCTTTTCTGTCTGCTGTGTGCGGTGCTGTTATTTTTGCTGTGTGGAATCCGTCAAACTGTCGGTTCCGGCTGGAAGGTGCAGTATTATATGGACTGGCTGATCGGCGCGGTGCTGATCGTGTTTGTAAGCCGGTGTGTGCATATGCTCCGCTGGCGCTGGCGCGGCCCGCTGGAGTTTCTGGGCGAGTATTCATTTGAAATCTATCTGGTGCATGGGACCATCCTGAAATATTTCAGCGGTTTTGTGTACCGGGATTTTTTCTGGGGGCATGTGATCCTGCGTCTGCTGATCGCTTCCGCCGTCTGCGCCTGGCTGATCCGCCGGGTGGAGATTCTTCTGCATCTTCCGGGAACGCGAAGGCTCCTGCCGCATATTCCTGAAGCCGGCGAAGGAAAAGAGCCGGTAAATGAAAGAAAATAAAAAGCATGCGGTAATAAAAACAGAAGCCGTACAAAAAGAAAGGAAATAATGGGAAATAAGAATGGAAAGTAAGAGGAACAGACCTACGATGCAGATCAGCGACCGGGTGAAGGAGATTCCGGAAGCACTTTCTATTTATATAAATAATATTGTTTATCAGATCCAGCGGAAAGGAGAAGATGTCACGGTCCTTTCCCTTGGCGAGGCGTATTTTGATATTCCGTATTTTGGTTTTGACGATCTGGATATCCGTAAGGGCTGCCATTATTCGGAGAGCCGCGGGCTGCCGGAGCTCCGGGAAAAGATCGCCGGATATTATAAGGAGCGCTACGGCGCTGCGGTGGACGCAGATAAGGAACTACTGATCTCTGCGGGGTCGAAGCCATTGATTTTTATGGCGCTGCAGGCAGTGCTGAATTCCGGCGATGAGGTGCTGCTCCACGAACCGGCCTGGCTGAGCTATTCGACGCAGATTAAGCTGGCCGGAGGGGAACCGCGGTATATCCCGTGCGGCTGCCCGGTGGAGCGGTTTGCAGACTATATCGGCGAAAAGACGCGGGTTCTGATCCTGAACAACCCGAACAATCCGGCCGGCCGTGTCTACACGCGGCAGGAGCTGAGCCTTCTGTATCAGGAATTCCGCTCCAGAGGGGTGTATCTGCTGGTCGATGAGGCTTACAGTGATTTTGTCCAGGACGGCAGCTTTGCGTCCATGGCGCAGCTGGTACCGGACCGGGACGGCCTGATCGTGGTGAATTCTCTGTCCAAGAACCTGGGGATTTCCGGCTGGAGAGTCGGCTATGTGATCGCGCAGCCGGAGCTCATTTTCCATATCCTGAAGCTGAATCAGCATCTGATCACCTGTGCTCCGACCCTGCTTTTGATTTATCTGGCCGAACATTTTGACGAGATGCTGGAAGCAACGCTTCCGCAGGCGCGAGCGGTGACCGACAGGCGCTGTGGGATTGAACGTTATGCGAGGAGCAAAGGACTTGCGACGATGGGAGGCAGCGCGACGTTTTATCTGTTTGTCAGTATTGGCTCTTATCGGTATTCCTCACTAGATTTTGCGATGTATCTTTTGTTCCGCTATCATATTTCGGTGGTGCCGGGTTCTGCCTACGGCGAGAGCACGGAGCGCTATGTACGGCTCAGCGTCGGTACGGAGCCGGATGAGGAGATCTGCAGGGCGATCGACATCATCCATGATGTGTCGGCATCGCAGGAATTTGACGGCGCACTGATCGAAGAAAGTCTGGCAAAATACGGGCTTGAGCGGTTTTGTGAGTGAGGGAGAAAGAGGGCAGGAAAAAGAAGGCATGAAGAACATTGCGATTGTGACGGACAGCAACAGCGGCATCACGCAGCAGGAAGCAAAAGAGCTGGGGATTTACGTGATTCCGATGCCGTTTTATATTAACGGGGAAGTCTTTTTTGAGGATATCAATCTGACACAGGAGGAATTTTATCAGCATCTGGCAGACGGAGCAGAGATTTCGACCTCCATGCCGGCGGTCGGCGATGTGACAGACCTGTGGGACTCCCTTTTGAAAGAATATGATGAGATCGTGCATATCCCGATGTCGAGCGGCTTAAGCAGTACCTGCAGCACGGCCATGATGCTGGCCGAGGATTACGGCGGCCGTGTGATCGTGGTGGACAATAAGCGCATCTCTGTGACACAGAAGCAGGCGGCGCTGGACGCAAAGCGGATGGCGGCTCTGGGATGGGACGCGGCCCGGATCCGCGCAAAGCTGCTGGAGACCATGTATGACGCGAGTATCTATATCACGCTGGACACGCTTTATTATCTGAAAAAGGGCGGACGTGTGACGCCCGCCGTGGCGGCGGTTGGGACGCTGCTTCGCATCAAACCGGTGCTGCAGATCCAGGGAGACAAGCTCGACTCCTTTGCCAACGGGCGGACGAAAAAAGCGGCGCGCACGATCATGCTGGACGCCCTGCGCCAGGATATCCGGGAGCGTTTTGGCGCGGAAGAGAAGATGGAGGACGTTCAGATCGCGATGGCCTACACGGGCGGTTACAGCGAAGAAGTGCAGGCCTGGAGGCGCGAGCTGGAAGCAGCCTTCCCGGAAAACGCTCCGGAGATGCTTGCCGACCCGCTTTCCCTTTCTGTATCCTGCCACATCGGTCCCGGCGCGATCGGGTACGGGTGCATGAAGAAGCTGAAATTCCAGTAAATGTGAAGGTGCTGAACAATTACATATTTACAGTAAGCGGCGTCAGTCGTTCACAGTTTAAAGCAGCAGATTCACAGTGGTCGGCTGCTTTGTTCATGTGCAGAGAGAATCATGCTGTTACTTACTCTGTGAGCCGTGCAATACACTGCTCTTCCAGAATAGTAAACGGAGCAGGACCGGTCTCCAGAACGGCCTGATGAAACGCCTTCAGCGTAAAGCCGCTGACCGTTTCCGACAGCGTATCACGCAGTGAGACAAAGTTCAGATAGCCGACATAATACTGCAGATAGTTTGCAGGTGCTTCCAGGATGGCGGTATAAAGGGATTCCGCCGTGCTTTCCGAGAAGCCGAGCTGTGTAAGAAAGGCGCTGACTTCTTCGGGCGTATAGCCGCGGTAGTGGATCCCGATGTCCAGCAGCGAGGCGAGGCCGAGCGTGAAAGAGCGGTTGAGCTGACTTATTGATGCGGTGAGTGCGGAATCGCTCATACTGTCTGTGCTGATGCTTTCGTAGCCCGTGCCGGAGGTATCTGCATTGCCAGAGCCGGTGCCGGACGTGTCCGCACTGCCTGTATATGTGCCGAAAGTATCGGAAGTATTCGTGCCGGAATTGCCTGTATCGTCCTGGTTTGTGCCGGAATCCGTTCTGGATTCGTATCCGGCATAGAGCGAGTAGGCGTACATCTCCACATACGTGGCCCAGCCCTCGGTGTAGCCGCCGACATCCAGAAGATGACGGATCAGGTCAGGCGACTGCGAGGCAAAATAAACATTCTGATAAAGGTGACCGGGATAGCCCTCGTGCGCGAGAGTGGTATAGAGATCCAGTCCGGAATATCCGCTCGCCGGATTGATATAAATCACATTGGTCGTGTAGTCGTCGATCGCAGGGCTCAGATAAAAAGCCGGGCTTAAGTAATCCTGCAGTGATTCATGGACGTATTTGATCTCATAAGAGACGCTCGGCAGAAGCGGAAAATCATCCGTGATCTTCGCGCGCAGATCCTCGAGCATGGAGGAGGCGTCGTCCAGGTCTGAGATACGCATATTGTCGGTGGCGCCGTCTGTTGTGCTGTCATCTTTTGCGCTGCTGTTCGCTGTGCTGTCGCTCGCCGTATCGGTATCGGCAGTGTCATTGCCCGCTGAGCTGTAATCTGCCGGACCATCGGTATCTGCACCGGCGCTTCTCTCCATCAGATCCTGCATGGCAGCATAGTCCTCGACCATCTGCGTCTTGATCTGCTCTTCAATCTCTTCAATGCTGCGGCTGTCGCCGACCTGGCTTTTCACCAGATATTCGTAATATTCCTGCCCATCCGGGTAATAATACAGCCCCATCTCATTCGTCCCCGTATCCTCCAGTTCAGCAAGGCCTGCGGCCAACGCACGATACGCGGGCAGTACATAGCCGGTCAGGATGGTTTTGTTCTGCTCTTTATATGCGATCTTCTCATCGGCAGTCAGATTGGTGACGGCGTCGATTTTTTCATCAAAGATTTCAAGCAGATAATGATCTTCTTCGTCCGCGGCAAAATCCAGGCACTGTTCGATCACATCAAGCGCACAGTCACTGCTCATAAACAGCCCGGCTTCGGATTTATCCTGCTCAAATTCCAGAATTGAGTCAAAATAATCCGGAACCTGCGCAAGCAGCGCAAGATAGTCCTCGATATCGCCTTTTGTGCGGAACGCATATTCCGCCAGAAGGATCGGCAGCTGCGCCTGCACGCCGAGCGTGGGGCCGAGCGGCTCGTCGTAGAGCAGAAGCTCCGCTGCACCCAGTTCCGTTTCCAGATAATCCAGAAAAATGTCATAGGTGAGCTGCCGCCTGGCGGACAGTTTTTCATAATCAAATTTCAGAAGCGCGTCGAGATCATTTTCCAGAGCTGCGTAAGAAGCTTCCCGTGCTTCCGTCGAGGCTCTGCCGAGCGACACTTCGGCATCCTCCAGTCCATACGAGGCCGGATCCGCGACCAGATAATGAAGGTTCAGCGTATTTCCCGACAGCTCGCTGCGGAAGACTTCTTCGGTAAACGCGACGAAACGCTCCTCCTCCGACTGCAGAAAGGCGGGAGGATGCGTGACAACATGACAGAGGGCAAGAGTGACCAGAGCGGCAATGACCGCCGGGGCGAGCAGGCGGAAAAAGCGGGCAGCGCGGCTTGCACTGTCGGTTCGATTTGCGCGGCCGGTCCGCCTGCTCTGATAAGTGGAAGCATTTGTGAAAGAATCAGCGGAAGGAGTACTGGTTTCCTCAGAATAAAAAAATTTACGCGGCATTGGAAGAACTCCGAAAAATACGTTCAGAACAGTTTATGCGGAAGTCGGAAATTTATACATTGACATACGTAATATTACGTAATATAATAAATTTGAATTCAAGAGGGGAGGTTTTGGAAAGATGCCAATGAAGCCCGTTGATATGATTAAGCTGTTGAAGCAAAACGGCTTTATCACTATAAGCCAAAATGGCTCGCATGTAAAACTGCGGAATTCGGAGACTGGCAGGCAGGTTATAGTTCCGCTTCATAGTAAGGAAATGAAGAAAGGGACGGAGCAGGATATTTTAAAACGGGCAGGGTTAAAATAAGCCCTGCAAAATATAAAGGAGGACGCGAAACTATGAAAAAGCTTTTTTATCCGGCGTTATTTCATCCGGCGGAAGAAGGAGGCTACTGGGTGACATTCCCAGATATTCCGGAATGCGTAACAGAAGGCGATGATATGGAGGAAGCATACAGCATGGCTGTAGACGCTTTGGGGTTGGCGTTGACAGAACGAATGAAAGAGAAAGAGGTTCTTCCGGAAGCATCAAAAGTAGAAGACATAACGGAAGACGGTACAGTTGTGGTCATACAGTTTGATCTGGCTGAATACAACCGTAAACATAATAGTAAGGCTGTAAAGAAGACCTTAAGCATTCCTGAATGGCTGAATGAAGAAGCGATGGCCGCAAGCATAAATTTTTCTCAGGTGCTGCAGGAGGCATTGATGGCAAAATTGAGAGCAGCTGAGTCATAATATGAGCTGTAAAAAATGTATTCATATGAGAAACAATTGTAATTATCAGGACAGGTCTTCGCACCTGCTGCGAAGACCGTATGAAAACGATTAACATGTGGGGAAAAGCCTCATCGCGCAGCGATTTTAAATAGACTTTTCCCTCGTAACTGTGAAGGTGCTGAACAGTTACAAACAATTCATCACAAGCGTTGCAAGGAGCGAATTTGGAAACAACATGAATACGAAAATGAATACGAAAATAAACAACAGACAGCCGGTCAGCCGGCTGTTTTCCAACCATGATCTGCTGATCCTGATTCTGCCGCTGGTGCTGGAGCAGGCGCTTGCGATCACGGTCGGGATGGCGGATACCATGATGGTATCCAATGCGGGAGAGGCCGCCGTTTCCGGCGTGTCTCTGGTAGACATGTTTAATAACCTGGTGTTCGCAGTGCTTTCCGCGCTTTCGACCGGCGGCGCGGTCGTGACGTCACAGTTTCTGGGAGCCAAAAAGCGCGAAAGTGCCTGCCATTCGGTGATGCAGCTGATCGTTTCGACTCTTTTGATCACGATTGTTCTTTCCATTTTGATCATACTGGGCAGGCAGCCGCTGATCCGTCTGTTTTTCGGCAGCATTGACGCGGATGTGTTTGCTGCGGCCGCGCTTTATATGGGGATTTCTGCGTTGTCTTACCCATTTCTGGCTGTGTATAACGCCTCCGCCGCGATTTTTCGCGTGATGAATAACGCGAAAATCACGCTGAAGGTATCTGTCGTCATGAATCTGATCAACGTGGTCGGCAATGCCATTGGTATTTTCGTCCTGCATGCAGGCGTGGTCGGCGTTGCGGTGCCGTCGCTGATTTCCCGCGCGTTTGCGGCGATCGTCCTGTATGTATTGCTGCGCAATCCGAAGCTGGAGATTCATATTGATCCGGGAAAATTCCGCTTTGATCCGAATCTGATCCGGCGCATTTACAGGATCGGTATACCGAGCGGGATTGAGAACGGCATTTTTCAGCTGGGGCGTGTTGTGGTCGTCAGCATCATTTCCGGTTTTGGTACGGTTCAGATCGCCGCAAACGGCGTAGCCAACAGCCTGGACGCCATGGGCTGTATCGGCGGACAGGCCATGAATCTGGCCATGATCGCTGTGATCGGCCGCTGTGTCGGGGCGGGAGACGAGGAGCAGATCCGTTACTATACGAAAAAACTGATTCTCTGTACGTATGGGCTGACGCTGCTGTGTGCCGACTCCATTCTGCTGTTCCTGAAGCCGATTCTGAGTCTTTACGGACTGGGAGAAGAGACTACCGCGCTGGCGGCTCTGCTGGTGCGGATCCATGACGGGTTTGCGATCCTGCTCTGGCCGATGGCGTTTACCTTTCCAAACATGCTGCGCGCGTGCAATGATGTGAAATATACCATGGGCATTTCGATTTTTTCCATGTGCGTCTTCCGGATCGGCATCAGCATCGTGCTGGGGCAGCAGATGGGCTACGGCGCGGTCGGAGTCTGGATCGGTATGGTGATCGACTGGGTGTTCCGGATTCTGTGCTTTACGATCCGCTATTTCCGGGGAACCTGGCGGCGGCTGTCTCTGTAAAGAGTTTATGTGACTGCTATGTTTAATTAAATTGACAAAACATGGTAAAAGGTTTATTATATTAAACATAAGGAGAATTTGATATGAGTAAAAGGACAGTGGTTGTGATGCCGGAAACACAAAAAATATTAGAAACAATGGGTGAACAGATTAAAATGGCTCGATTAAGAAGAAATCTTGCCACAGAATTAGTTGCTGAAAGAGCTGGAATTAGTCGTGCCACATTATGGTCGGTGGAAAAGGGTACCCCAACAGTATCGATAGGGACTTATGCAGCTGTATTACATGCACTTGGCGGAATGGATAAAGATTTTGAATTAGTTGCCAGGGATGATGAACTTGGAAGAAAATTGCAGGATTTAAATATTCAGACTCGCGGCAGGGCGAAAAGGGCTAAATAAATATGGCGGATGCAAGAATTATTTATGTATATAAGGATTGGGATACTGTTATTCCTGAAAAAATAGGAACTATTTATGTGGAAGGTGGAAAGGGAAAGGAAGTTATTTCCTTTGAATATGATGATTCCTGGCTTGAAAATGTAGACACAAGTCTTATTTTTGATCCGGATTTGATGTTATATAAAGGTCGTCAGTATGCCCCGTTAAACAAATCTGTGTTTGGAATTTTTGCAGATTCCTGTCCGGATAGATGGGGACGTACATTGATGAAACGTCGCGAAGCAATTATTGCTAAGAAAGAAGCAAGAAAACCAAAGCGTCTTACAGATATTGATTATCTCCTTGGAGTTTTCGACGAGACGAGGATGGGGGGATTACGGTTTTCTGTAAACGAAGGCGGCCCATTTTTGTCTGATGATAAAGAATTAGCGACCCCTCCATGGACAACACTTCGTAAATTGGAATCTGCATCATTGGCATTTGAAAAAAATGAAGATGGGATGGAAGAAAAATGGTTGAAGCAATTATTAGCACCGGGATCGTCACTGGGAGGGGCGAGGCCTAAAGCATCGGTATCTGCTCCGGATGGTTCATTGTGGATTGCAAAATTCCCATCCAAACATGATGATACGAATGTGGGTGCATGGGAAATGGTTGTGCATGATTTAGCAATGATGTGCGGCCTTGATGTTCCGGAAGCAAAAATTGAAAATTTTTCAAAGACAGGAAGCACATTTTTGATAAAACGATTTGATCGGGAGGGGAAAAGAAGAATCCATTTTGCATCCGCAATGACATTGCGGGGTAAGAATGATGGCGCGGGTGCTGCTGATGGATCAGGTTATCTTGATCTTGTTTCTTTGATAAGAAAATATGGTGCTGCTCCTAAAAAAGATTTATCGGAATTATGGAAGCGTATTGTGTTTAATATGGCAGTTTCCAATACAGATGATCATTTGAGAAATCATGGTTTTCTCTTAACAAATGAAGGATGGCATTTGTCACCTTTGTATGATGTGAATCCAGACCCAGAGGGAGATGTGTTATCTTTAAATGTGGATGAGAATAATAATTTAATCGATTTTGAGTTGGCATTGGATGTTGCGTCTATGTTTGGGATAGCTGAAAAACAAGCGAGGATATGCCTGGATGAGATTAGAAGTATTGTAGAAAATAATTGGAGAATATTGGCAAAAAAACATGGCCTTACAAGAGGAGAGATTGAGAGAATGGCACCAGCATTTGATATGGAATTTAAGTAACAATTATTGTTTACCGATATCTGGATCAGGAAAACGCGGCCGGAACGTGCTGAAAATCAGTCTTGTGAAAAGCGGGATATGAGGTTATAATGTGACTTGTCGGAAGGAGAGGACGCTTGCGTACTCTCACCCGACAAGTCAGTGGCAGAATCGAAAAGCTGCGAAGCAGCGGCAGATGTGCGAAGCACAGCTGGATTCTGACACTTGTCACACAGAGGAACGCAGTTCCGATAGTGTGACTTATCGGAAGGATCTGAGGAGGGAAATTATGAGCAAACCAAAATATTATATGACGACGGCAATCGCCTACACGTCGGGCAAGCCGCATATCGGAAATACGTATGAGATCGTGCTGGCGGACAGCATCGCCCGTTTCCGCCGGGAGCAGGGCTATGATGTGTTTTTCCAGACGGGGACGGATGAGCACGGACAGAAGATCGAGCTGAAGGCCGCTGAGGCGGGCGTGACGCCGAAGGAATATGTGGACAAGGTGGCCGGAGAGATTCACAGGATCTGGGATCTGATGAACACTTCCTATGATAAATTCATCCGCACGACGGACGCCGACCACGAGGCGCAGGTGCAGAAGATTTTCAAAAAGCTGTATGATCAGGGCGACATTTATAAGGGCTCTTATGAGGGAATGTACTGTACGCCGTGCGAGTCGTTCTGGACGCAGTCCCAGCTTGTGGACGGCAAATGTCCGGACTGCGGCCGCGAGGTGAAGCCTGCGAAGGAAGAGGCATATTTCTTCCGCATGAGCAAGTATGCGGATCGTCTGATCGACCATATCAATACGCATCCGGAGTTTATTCAGCCGGTGGCGCGAAAAAATGAGATGATGAACAATTTCCTGCTGCCGGGGCTGCAGGATCTGTGCGTGTCCCGTACTTCATTTAAATGGGGCATCCCGGTCACTTTTGACGACAAGCATGTCGTTTATGTCTGGCTGGACGCGCTGACCAACTACATCACAGGTATCGGCTATGACGCGGAAGGGAGCAGCACGGAGCAGTTTGATAAGCTCTGGCCGGCCGACCTGCATCTGATCGGAAAGGATATCATCCGTTTCCATACGATTTACTGGCCGATCTTCCTGATGGCGCTGGATCTGCCGCTTCCGAAGCAGGTATTCGGACATCCGTGGCTGCTGCAGGGCGGCGAGAAGATGAGCAAGTCGAAGGGCAATGTGCTCTATGCGGACGACCTTGTGGATGTATACGGCGTAGACGCGGTACGTTTTTTCGTGCTGCATGAGATGCCGTTTGAAAATGACGGTGTGATCACCTGGGAGCTGGTGACGGAGCGTGTCAACTCCGAGCTGGCCAATACGCTCGGCAATCTGGTGAACCGCACGATTTCCATGACTAACAAATACTTTGGCGGCGTGGTGACGAAGACCGGCGTGACCGAGCCGGTGGATGAGGATCTGAAAGCGACCGTGCTGGCTGTTCCGGCCAATGTCGTGAAGAAGATGGACGACCTGCGGGTCGCGGACGCGATCACGGAGATCTTTACGCTGTTCAAGCGCTGCAATAAATACATTGACGAGACGATGCCGTGGGTACTCGCGAAGGATGAGGCGAAAAAGGACCGTCTGGCCGAGGTGCTCTACAACCTGACCGAGAGCATCGCGATCGGCGCTTCCCTGCTCGAATCCTTCATGCCTGAGACCTCGGAGAGAATCTTAAAGCAGCTGAACGCTGCGAAGCGCACGCTGGATTCCATGGATACGTTTGGATTGTATGAGTCCGGCACGAAGGTGACGGACAAGCCGGAGATCCTGTTCGCACGTCTGGACGGGAAGGAAGTGCTCGCGAAGGCGGAGGAGATCCGCAAGGCGCAGATGGCGGAATTCGAGGCGGAGAACGCGAAGGCGGCTGCCGCAGCAGGCGTGAGCGCGCAGGGAGCAGGGACTGCTAATGGCGCGGCAGATAAGGCAAACGCAGCCGGAAGTGCCGGCTCTTTGACAGACGGTGCGGCTGGAACAGATTCAAATGGCAGCGGCAGCGCTGCACAGGACATCGAGCTTACCCTGAAGGATGAGATTACCTACGACGATTTTGACAAGCTGCAGTTCGCGGTGGGCGAGATCATCGCCTGCGAGGAAGTAAAGAAGTCGAGGAAGCTGCTCTGCTCCCAGGTAAAGATCGGTAATCAGGTAAAACAGATCCTCTCCGGGATCAAGTCGGACTACTCTCCGGAGGAGATGGTCGGCAAGAAGGTGATGGTGCTGGTGAACTTAAAGCCCGCAAAGATGGCTGGGCTGGTATCGGAAGGCATGCTGCTCTGCGCGGAGGACGCCGACGGGAAGCTTTCTCTGATGACGCCGGAGAAGGAGATGCCGTCCGGAGCGGAGATCTGCTGAAAACCCAAGAAAACCAAAGAAAACCCAAGAAAACCCATCGGAGCACTGCCCCGGTGGGTTCTTTCATCAGCTGTGTGTGATTGATACCGCAGAATCTGCGCCTGTCACTCCATCGTCCGGATATCATAGAGCGTATACTGGTCACGCCCGCTGTTCTTGGAAATATAGAGCGCCTTGTCTGCTTTTTCGTACAGATCCTGGAAATTTTTCGCGTGCTGCGGAAACAGCGCGACACCGATGCTGCAGGATACAGAAAGGGTCGGCGCGGTATCCACCTTGATGGAGCGTACCATCTGACAGACCATCTCTGCCCGTTCGACCGCGGCTTCCGGCGTGGCATTTTTCATGAAGATACCGAATTCATCGCCGCCGAGACGGCCAATGATATCACTCTCGCGGAAGATTTCCTTCAGACCGTTGCCGACCGCGCTCAGGACGGCGTCGCCGACCGCGTGGCCGTAGCCGTCATTCACATGTTTGAAAAGGTCGATATCCAGCATCAGGAAGGCCTGTGTGCCGTAGCAGGCTTCGTCAGCCAGCCAGAGCTTGATGTATTCCTCCGCGGTCTTTTTGTTGCTGATGCCGGTCAGGGCGTCCGTCTCCGCAAAGTGTACAAGGGTCTTTTGCTTGCGGAAGGTGACGACGATCAGGATCAGCACCATGATGAGCAGTCCGGCGGCCAGCACCTGGAACAGCCTCGTCTCATAGAACGTGAACTGGCTGTAGGAAGCATGCGCGTCGTCTACAGATACAACATAGCAGAGCATCCAGTCGCTTACCCCAAGCGATTCAAAATAGCAGTAGTAGGTACCTTCGGCGTCGACCATGGTAAGCAGGCGGGATTCTCCTGCCTCAATATCTTCCTTCCAGGCAGTCACGGTATATTTTTCTGAACCGTCGTCCGTGACAGCAGTCACGGTTCTATAATCCGTAAAAACCTTAAAAATAATGCTGTCTGTTTCAAGCCCGAAAATATTTGTGCCGTTCTGGGAGACCACAGAACCATCCTCCTGTGTGACGATGAGGAACTGCCCGCTCCCTTCGTAGAGTTCGTTGAACAGCAGGCTGCCGAGTGCCTGGATATCATAAGAACCGCCAAGCACACCGACGACAGTGTCGCCGCTGAAAATAGGCACACTTAAAACGACACGGGTAGAGCCGTCTACTTTGCTGACGACAGGGGAACTTAAGGAACGCTCTCCGGCCATGGAATTGTTGAAATACTCCCGACCTTTGAGATTCCGCGTGTTATTATTGCTGTACCAGGCTGTGCCATCTTCGTCGATCAGTGCGATCAGGCTGAAGGAGCTGTTCTCCGCGACACTGGAAACCAGCTGCTGAGAATCTTCGTTAATCAAATCGTCACTTTCTTTTTCTCCAAGATAAGCGGCAAGCCCTTCCAGATATTCATACTGGGATTCGATCGTGGTCGCAAAATGAGACTGTTCACGATTTACACTTTCAATAATGGTATCCTGCACATTTTCCGTGACGGCTTTCCTGTAAAAATGAAAAAATACAAAGATGCTGGCTACCGCAAACAAAATGAATACGGAAAAGCAGATCGCGTAAAAAGGCGTGAGGTTTTTATTTTTTTGCACAGAACTGTTCCTCCCACAAAAGGCACAAGTACTTAACACGTTTTCGTAAATTTCGTGCTTTTTCGTTAGTATAGCATAATGTTTCGAAAAAGGGTAGAACTTTTATGGGCGAATCAGCAAAAAAATAACTTTTTGTTACTATTCACGGGATGGGGATGATATCTAAGGTGCCTGGCTTCTCATCTTTT
>JAJQIL010000026.1 GCA_021199235.1 Lachnospiraceae bacterium
AGAGAAAAAACTCTGGATATTTGGCGTGCTTTAAAAATCGGCTGTGAATGGTAACGATCCGTTCAGGCGCATTAAAATAATGACTTGACAGAATGGTTTCTTGTGCTAGAATGAATGACAGCAAGAACAGAGAGAACAACGAAGATGGTGCAAAGTAGGAACCTGACTTCATGCAGAGAGAGGATGTCATCGGCTGGAAGCGTCCTTATGTTCAGACAGGAGATGAAATTCACACCGGAGTTCTGTCTTTGAAATGCTTTTTCACTGCGGCAGAGTAGGAGATGGCGTCTGTACACGTTACGTACATTGAGAGTCTGCATACGGAGGACAGCAATCAGGTTTGAAAAACCTGGATTTACGAGCTGTCGATGTAAATAGCAGAAATCAGGGTGGTACCGCGGAGTATACTGGCTTCGTCCCTCGGCATGAGGGACGGAGCCTTTTTGTGATATAGGAAACTCCGTTCCCTATATCACAAAACGCTCCGCGGGGACGCGCACTCGCGCGGATGGAAATTCGTCGCTAAAGCGACCGCGCTCGGCGCAAGAATGCGCTAAAGCGCATTCTATCCGCTAAGAATCAAACCAGACAGGAAAGGAAGAAGAAAATGAAAGACAGATTACAGTCCATCAGGGAGGATGCCCTCGCCCAGATTCAGGAAGCGGATATGCTGGACCGCTTAAATGATGTGAGAGTGAATTTCCTTGGCAAAAAGGGAGAGCTTACCGCAATTCTCAAAAGTATGAAGGAGATTCCGCCGGAAGAACGTCCAGCATTCGGGCAGCTTGTCAATGAGACGCGCACGCAGATTGAGACGGCTCTGGATGAGTCTAAAAAGAAGCTGGAAAAGATCGCGCTGGACGCCTCTCTGAAGGGTGAGAGGATTGATGTAACGCTTCCGGCAAAGCGCAGCAAGATCGGTCATCGCCATCCGAATACGATTGCCCGCGAGGAAGTGGAGCGGATCTTTGTCGGGATGGGTTATGAAGTGATCGAGGGACCTGAGATTGAATACGATCTTTATAACTTTGAAAAACTGAATATTCCCGCCAACCATCCGGCAAAGGATGAGCAGGATACCTTCTATATTAATAAAGACATTGTGCTGCGTACGCAGACCTCACCGGTGCAGGCGCGTGTGATGGAGCAGGGCAAGCTGCCGATCCGCATGATCTCGCCGGGACGTGTGTTCCGCTCGGATGAGGTGGACGCGACGCATTCTCCTTCCTTCCATCAGATCGAGGGGCTGGTCGTAGATAAAAACGTGACGTTTGCGGACCTGAAGGGTACGCTGGAAGTATTTGCGAAAGAGCTGTTCGGTGAGGAGACAAAGACCAAATTCCGCCCGCATCACTTCCCGTTCACGGAGCCGAGCGCAGAGATGGACGTTTCCTGTTTCAAATGCGGCGGCAAGGGCTGCCGGTTCTGCAAGGGCAGCGGCTGGATTGAGATCCTGGGCTGCGGCATGGTGCATCCGCATGTATTCGAGATGTGCGGCATCGACCCGGATGTTTACACTGGATTCGCGTTCGGCGTCGGCCTGGAGCGCATCGCGCTTCTGAAGTATGAGATTGATGATATGCGCCTGCTGTATGAGAACGATGAGAGATTCTTAAATCAGTTCTGATCATCAATCCGGAGCAGCAGCAAAATGCGGGAGAGCCGCGCCATTTGTAATCCCTGACGCGATGGGCGCGGCCTGCGTCCTGCATCCAGAAGCGATGCAGGACAATATATATAAGGAGAATTTTATTATGAATACAACATTATCTTGGGTGAAGGCGTATGTCCCGGATCTGGACGTGACCGCGCAGGAATACACGGACGCAATGACGCTCACCGGCACAAAGGTAGAAGGCTATGTGGCGGCAGACCGCGATCTGGACAAGATCGTGATTGGCCAGATTGAGCAGATCGAGAAGCATCCGGACGCGGACAAGCTGATCGTCTGCCAGGTCAATATCGGAGAAAAGACAATCCAGATCGTG
Source organism: Lachnospiraceae bacterium (assembly GCA_021199235.1). Lineage (GTDB taxonomy): Bacteria > Bacillota > Clostridia > Lachnospirales > Lachnospiraceae > Choladousia. The sequence continues at coordinate 1,989 of JAJQIL010000026.1, forward strand.
ACCGGTGCACCGAATGTCCATGTGGGCGACAAGGTTCCGGCCGTACTTGACGGCGGCCGCGTGGCGGGAAATCATGACGGCAAGATGACCGAGGGCGGCATCGAGATCAAAAAAGGCAAGCTTCGCGGAATTGAGTCGAACGGTATGATGTGCTCCATCGAAGAGCTTGGTTCGACGAGAGATCTGTATCCGGAAGCGCCGGAGTACGGCATTTACATTTTCCCGGAAGATGCCGAAGTGGGTGCTGACGCAGTTGCGGCGCTCGGCCTGAACGATGTGACATTTGAGTATGAGATCACGTCAAACCGCGTAGACTGCTTCTCCGTGATCGGCATCGCGCGCGAGGCGGCAGCCACCTTTGGAAAGGAATTCCATCCGCCGGTGGTGAACGAGACACCGAGCCGTCCGGCAAAAGGAAATGCTGAGGCAGATGATAAAAAGCAGGCATCAGATTATGTAAAAGTGACCGTGCAGGATACGGATCTCTGCCCACGCTACACGGCAAGAGTCGTGAAAAACATCCGTATTGCTCCTTCACCGAAGTGGATGCAGCGCCGTCTGGCTGCGGCAGGCATCCGACCGATTAACAACATCGTAGACATTACCAACTATGTCATGGAAGAGTATGGCCAGCCCATGCACGCCTATGATTATGACACGCTCGCCGGACACGAGATCATCGTGCGCCGTGCGGCAAAAGATGAAAAATTTACAACCCTGGACGGTCAGGAGCGCACCATGGACGAGAACGTCGTGATGATCTGCGACGGCGAAAAATCTGTCGGTATCGGCGGTATCATGGGCGGCGAGAATTCCATGATTACCGACGACGTGAAGACGATGATGTTCGAGGCGGCCTGCTTTGACGGCACAAACATCCGCCTGTCCTCCAAGCGCATCGGACTGCGCACGGACGCTTCGTCCATCTTTGAAAAAGGACTCGATCCCAACAACGCGGAGGAAGCGATCAACCGCGCCTGCCAGCTCATTGAGGAGCTGGACGCAGGCGATGTGGTTCCCGGTATCGTAGATGTTTACCCGACGGTAAAAGAGCCGGTACGCATTCCGTTCGAGCCGGAAAAGATCAACGCGCTGCTCGGCACGGACATTTCCGCGGAGCAGATGCTTGCTTATTTCAAAAAAATCGACCTTGGCTATGATGAGACGGCAAACGAAGTCATTGCGCCGACCTTCCGTCAGGATCTGTTCCGCACGGCCGATCTCGCAGAGGAGGTTGCCCGTTTCTACGGCTATGACAACATCCCGATGACCCTGCCGAGCGGCGAGGCGACGACCGGCAGACGTTCCTTTGAGATGCGCGTGCGCGACGTGGCGCAGGAGGTTGCGGAATTCTGCGGCTTCTCACAGGGCATGAGTTATTCCTTTGAGAGTCCGAAGGTGTTTGACAAGCTGATGCTTCCGGAGGATTCACAGCTTCGTCAGGCGATTAAGATTTCCAACCCGCTGGGCGAGGATTACAGCATTATGCGAACCACCCCCATGAATGGCATGTTGACTTCGCTGGCGTTTAATTACAACCATGGCAACAAAGATGTGCGCCTGTACGAACTGGGCAACGTCTATATTGCAAAAGAGCTGCCGCTTACGGAGCTTCCGGATGAGCGGATGCAGTTTACCCTTGGTATGTACGGTGAGGGAGATGCCTCCACGAAGGATGGCGAGGGCAATTTCTTCGTAATGAAAGGTGTGGTAGAAGAGTTTCTGGAAAAGGCAGGGCTGAATGGCCGAATCACCTATGATCCGGAATCCAACATTCCGTATCTCCATCCGACCCGTCAGGCGAACATCATCTATAATAAGAAAAAACTCGGTTTCCTCGGTCAGGTGCACCCGACTGTAGCCAACGATGCCTACGGCATTGGCGAGAGAGTGTTTGTAGCGGTACTCGATATGCCGGAGATCACCCCGTTGGCAGGCTTTGACCGCAAATACACCGGTATCGCCCGCTTCCCGGCAGCAACCAGAGACATCAGTATGCTGGTTCCGAAGACGGTTCTTGCAGGTCAGATTGAGACGATGATCCTCCAGCGCGAAGGCAAGATACTGGAATCCTGCCGCCTGTTTGATGTCTATGAAGGCAAGCAGATTCAGAAGGGCTTTAAGTCCATGGCGTTCTCCCTGACCTTCCGCGCAAAAGACCGCACTCTTGATGAGAAGGACATCACCTCATCGATGAAGAAGATCTGGAATGGACTGGAATCACTCGGGGCCGAGATCCGGTCGTAAGTAGCTGTTTTGTAACTGTTCGGTACTTCTACAGTCACGAGAGAAAGGTCTATTTCGCTTTTTCAGATAATGATTTTGCCTCATCGGAGATAGACGGTTATTCAATTCGGGGAAAAATCTCACTTGCGAAGTACTCATTGGCGAGCCTGACAAAAAATGTCAGGCTCGTTGTGAACAGATACAGACTATTATGCAAACCGAATCAGCGAAAGACTATGGATATCTGCCAAATACTGTGGCGAGGTAGCAAAGATGAGATTATATATAATCAGACACGGCCAGACGGAATGGAACTCCTCCTACCGTCTGCAGGGCCGGACAGATGTTCCGTTAAATGAAAACGGCCGCGATCTGGCGAGAAAAACCGGCGAAGGACTGACTCGTGCAGGCGTCTGTTTTGATCGTATCTACACCAGTCCGCTCTCCCGAGCCAGAGAGACAGCGGAGCTGGCGGCAGGAAGTAATATCGCGAAGTGTAAAGCACAGGGAACTGTAAAAACAGAACCACGTATCCAGGAAATCAGCTTTGGGATAATGGAAGGCGAATGTGTGCGTGATGAGAACGGCGTGCTCAATGTTGATAATTTTATCAATTTCTTTAATGACCCGGATCGGTATGTTCCGCCTGCAGGCGGTGAAAGCTTTCAGGAACTGATTGCGCGGACAGGGGATTTTCTGGAAGAACTGAGAGCAGAAGCGCTGAAAATGCCATGTGAAAAAGAACAAAACATTTTAATCTCTACCCATGGTGCGGCTTCCCGTGCGCTGCTGGCGAACATTACACACTGTGCGCTTCGCGATTACTGGAGCGGCGGCGTACCAAAAAATTGTGCTGTCACGATCGTAGATCTTGCTGACGGAGTCTGGGAAATTACGGAGCAGGACAGGATTTTTTATGAATAAAGACAGAGCCGTCAAATATCCGGTTCAGCGAAATGCGCATAACTGACAGAAGCGGCTGGCTCCGTGCCACGATTTGAAACAGGGTATGGAAGTAGCCGACTGTTTGTGTTATACTGGCCGCATAAAAGAAATGGGGGTGTTACAATGCCATTAGCGAAAGAGAGAGCTTACACGGTACAGGATATCTACGACCTGCCAGACGGTGAGAGAGCGGAGTTGATTGATGGCGTTATGTACGATATGGCAACACCATCAAGGCAACATCAGAGAATCAGTATGTTGTTATCAACTACAATCAACAATTATATTTCTTCAAAAAAAGGAAATTGTGAGGTGTATGCTGCGCCGTTTGCTGTTTATCTGAATCAGGATGATTATAATTATTTTGAGCCGGATATTACAGTGGTATGCGATTCGTCCAAACTGGATGATAAAGGATGCCAGGGGGCACCGGACTGGATTATTGAGATTGTTTCACCAACGACCCAGGCGAGAGACTACGGTATTAAACTGTTTAAATACCGTATGGCGGGAGTCCGCGAATATTGGATCGTTGATCCGAGAGAAAACAGAATCGCGGTCTATGATTTTGAGAATGAGAATATGTATGAACCGTACACGTTTTCAGATAAGGTACCTGTAGGAATATATAACGGAGATTTGCAGATAGACTTTTCAGAACTGAAAGGGAGCCTGTAAAAAGAAAAATGGAAGCGACTCTCCCACAGAATGGGGCAGGCAAAAATGCAGTGCAGGAAATAAAAGAAATTTTGGAATAACGGAGACGAATAAAATGAAAACATCAGATTTTTACTTTGATCTGCCGCAGGAACTGATCGCGCAGGATCCTCTGGAAGACCGGTCTGCCTCCCGGCTTCTCGTACTGGATAAGGACACCGGTGCCATCACGCACCGGCATTTTTACGATATCGCGGAATATCTGCATCCGGGCGACTGTCTGGTGCTGAATAATACCAAGGTCATTCCCGCCCGCCTTTACGGGAATCGTGTACTGGCGGAGAATTCAGGTGATGTGACGCAGGGAGGTGATCCTGCTGCGGGTGACAGTCAGATATCAGAACAATTGCAGCAATCATCTGAGACTGGAAACAGCGGATACCAGCTGGGAGCGACAATCGAGGTTCTTCTTCTTAAACGGAAGGCGGACAATGTCTGGGAAACACTTGTGCGCCCCGGCAAAAAGGCCCGTCCGGGTACAAAAATAGTATTCGGCGGCGGACTTCTCGTTGGCGAAGTCATCGATGTGGTTGAGGAAGGCAACCGCCTGATCCGGTTTACCTATGAAGGAATTTTCGAAGAAATCCTGGATCAGCTCGGCCAGATGCCGCTGCCCCCTTACATCACACACGAACTGAAAGACAAAAACCGTTATCAGACCGTTTACGCAAAGTACGAGGGTTCGGCCGCCGCGCCGACAGCCGGTCTGCATTTTACGCCGGAACTGCTGGAACAGGTGCGTGCGATGGGCGTGCGCATCGCAGAAGTTACCCTTCATGTGGGGCTTGGCACCTTCCGCCCGGTTAAGGTCGAGGATGTGACGCAGCACCACATGCACTCAGAATTTTATCAGATCACGGAAGAAGCCGCAGATATCATTCGTGAGACTAAAGCAAACGGCGGCCGCGTCATCTGTGTCGGCACGACCAGCTGCCGCACCATCGAATCCGCGGCACAGCGCTTCGACGGCGACATTCAGGCCTGCAGCGGCTGGACGGATATCTTCATCTATCCCGGCTATCAGTTCCGCCTGCTTGACGCACTGATTACGAACTTCCATCTGCCGGAATCTACCCTGCTGATGCTGGTGTCCGCTCTGGCCGGACGGGACAATATTCTGAATGCGTACCACGTGGCGGTGGAAGAGAGGTACCGGTTCTTTAGCTTTGGGGATGCTATGTTTATCTTATCAACCCAAAATCTGACAAATGTCAGAAAGTAAAAAAATAAAGGCCGGAGCTGACACCCCGGTCTTTTGATTGTTTTTAACCTCTGAGATATCCTACGGATTGCACACGCTGCAAGGCGTATAGCCGGCATTGATGGCAGCCTGCAAATCAATTTCTATCTGGCTTTCTGATAAATAGCGGCACCCGGCTCGATGGTATTTTTTCCCTGTTTCGGTGACGTACACTGTAGAGGAGGTAGCTTTTGTGACCGTGACCACACATTTATATTTTTTACCTAAAACGGTGGCTGTGATCGTGGTTGCTCCGATGCCTTTGGCCGTTACTTTTCCTTTTTTGTTTACTGTTGCCACTTTTTTGTTGGATGATTTCCATGTCACTGTTTTTTTGGTTCCGCTGATCGCGAGATTATAGGTACATCCAACATTCAGATAAAGTTCCTTATCACTGATAGACGGGGTAATAACTTTGACCTTACACGTATACTTCTTGCCATCGACTGATGCAGTGATTGTCGCAGTTCCTTTTTTCTTAGCTGTTACCTTTCCGTTTGAATTTACAGTCGCAACTGATTTTTTGCTGCTCGACCATTTGACTTTACTGCTGGTTCCGGTGATTTTTAGCTTAACTGTCTGCCCCCTGATTAAAGTAGTCGAAGTCTTGCTGATCTTGACTGTGGATGAAGCCGCCTGAATAGCCGGTGCAATTCCGGGAATGCTGACATTACACGGAGTGACTGCAAGCACAAGGGACAACAGCAAAAGGCCGATACATCGTTTGATTTTCTGCATGATTCATACCTCTTTCCTCATAAAATGTTTGTTCGCAACCGTTCGGTATCTTTACAGGCTGCGTTTGTCTGTAACTGTTTGGTATTTTCACAGTTACGATTGTTCTGCTGATTTTCGAATGACAGCAATGTGTCACATAAAAATAAAATCATTATATAACACAATTAAAAAAATGGATAGATGTTTTGCAAAAATATAACCATAAAAATTCAGTGTAAAAATTCAGAAACAGTTGCAAAACCACAGGATTTTTCAGTATAATCTTTACGATGTTTCGTCATAAATACTGATAATTTCAGCAGGAGGAATGGAAAAACGAGGCTGGAAAGAAACGATTCCTGCGGTTGGGCAATTCACGGAAAATACTGGAGAAAAAAAGCAAAGAGAATGAATGTGATAGAAATTACAGATTTGAATCTGCTGGAGCTGCTCCCATTTTCGCAGCTTTCGGAACGACAGCTGCTTCATTGTAATGAACCGGAGCCGGGCATGTTCGTCGCGGAAAGCCCAAATGTGATACGGCGGGCACTGGATGCAGGCTACTGCCCGATGTCTTTCCTGATTGAGAAGATACAGCTGTCCGGGTCGGCGGCTGAATTGCTTTCCGGTTATCCGGAAGTCCCTGTGTACACATCTGACAGGAGTGTGCTGGAAAGCATTACCGGATATTCTATGACGCGGGGCGTGTTATGCCTGATGAAGAGAAAGAGGCTTCCTGAACCACTGGACTTCTGCCGGAATCTGCACCGGATAGCTGTCCTGGAGGACGTGATGAATCCGACCAATGTGGGAGCAATCTTCCGTTCAGCAGCAGCACTGGGTGTGGAAGCGGTCCTGCTGACAAAAGGCTGCAGCGATCCGCTGTACCGCAGGGCGGCACGGGTCAGTATGGGGACCGTGTTTCAAGTCCCCTGGGGATATCTGGAAGCAGAAAACTGGACAGAACAGCTGCATTCCTGCGGGTTCGTCACCGTGGCAATGGCTTTATGTGAAGATTCGCTGGCGCTGGACGATCCGACCCTGAATGAAATCCCGCGTCTGGCAGTCGTTCTCGGAACAGAAGGGGACGGGCTGAAATCCTCCACGATCGCCCATTGCGATTATACGGTACGGATCCCAATGTCAAACGGAGTAGACTCACTGAATGTCGCTGCCGCAAGCGCGGTCGCGTTCTGGCAGCTTTGCAGAGGAAGGAGACAAAGAGTATGAAGCTTGCAGTAATATTTCCCGGTATCGGTTACCATGTGGACAAACCTCTTTTGTATTACAGCAGAAAAATCGCGCAGACATACGGATATGAGACGGTCAACGTTTCATACGGCAACTTTCCGTCCGGAGTGAAAGGCTCTGCGGAGAAAATGGAAGCCTGCTTTTATGATGCATTGGCGCAATCAGAAGAGCTTTTGAAAAACACGGATTTTTTATCAGCGAATGAAATCCTGTTCATCTCAAAAAGCATCGGCACTGCAATCGCATCCGCTTATGGCAGCAGGCATGGCCTCCGAACACGAAATCTGTATTTTACTCCGGTAGGACAGTCTTTTCCGCTGATGGATCAGCCGGGCATCGTCTTCCATGGGACACACGACGGTTGGGTCGAAACAGGTCTTGTGAAAGAAGAGTGCCGGAAAAGAGAGCTGCCTCTTTATATTTATGAAAATGCGAACCACTCGCTGGAGACTGGAGACGTGGAAACGGATCTGGTAAATCTGCAGTCGATTATGAAGCGGGTGGAGGAGTATATCGGGTGAAACACCGATTGACAAATATGCCGAAACAGCGAATAATAATCCATAGAAATACTACCGCAGATTTGTACGAGGTAAATTATGGTTCCATTTATATTTGATACTTACTTTAGAAATGAAAAGACATCGCATGTGGAAATGGACAGAGAGCATCTGTCCGTGAAATATGAACGCTACACGGACAGGATATCTTATGTGCCATACCTGTTTGACGAGCCGACGTTTGCTCAGATGTTTGAGTTTCTGGAAAGCCGATGTATGCCAAAGGGACGAACCTGTCTGCCGGAATATCTGAAATGTATGAATCTCACGGAATACAATCCTTATGATATTGTGCAGGTGACGCACGGCGTCATGTGGGAAGATTTTCTCTGGCTGAAATTTCCCGGCGAAGAAATCACCTGGGATGAGGTGAAGGTTCGGGACTGAGGCCGGATATTACGCTGGAAAAAGACAGGAAAAAGACGGGAGCCTGCAGCCGCACCTGAAAATCATCTGGAGATGTAGTTCATGATAAATTATGTGATTGACAACGAATATTTTGTCGGAAGCCAGTATGGAAGTCTCGGTATGACAAATAAGTATTATAAAAACGGCTTCTGGTACAAACAGAATTTTAATGGGACAGAAGGCCGGAGCGAGGCGGTTTGCAGCCGTATTCTCTCCTGCAGCAATGTCTCTGAATTTGTTGCTTATGAGGAATGCCTGATCAATGATATGCCAGGATGCCGCAGCAGGTCCTTCACGGAAGAAGGCGAGACGGTTGTCACCTTTCATCGCCTGTATAAAATGATCACGGGCGGGGAGCTGAAAAATCGGATTTCCGCATTTGACTCGCCCAGGGAGCGAATTGAATTTGTGCTTGGTTTCGTGAGAAAGTACACGGGAGTGGATTGCAGAAGCTATCTGAATAAAATGCTTTATTTTGATATGCTGACGCTGGATGTGGACCGGCATTTTCATAACCTGTCGTTAATACAGACAGCGGATGGTTTCCGGGAAGCCCCTATGTTTGATTTTGGTGCTTCTTTTTTCAGTCTGAAACATGTCTTCCCGGATGCGATGCCGCTTGAAGAAAAGTTCAGGAAAATGACACCGCAGCCCTTTTCGCGGAATTTTCAGGAGCAGGCACGCTTACTCGGGGAATGCGAGATCAAAATAGATTATGGAAAAGTACAGGCTTTTGTTCTTGATTATTTGAGAGAACAGGAAGATGAATCGGAAGGTTTGTGCGAATTAATAATAAGTCAGATGGAACGGTATCGGAAGGATTTTGCCATGTGATCCTCATATGGCTGGGTTGATGGAAGAGGTGTTGTTTCCGGACTGCACTGGGAGAGTCACTTTGTGACTCTCTTTTTTTCGTTAAGCAGCTGTTGCGGCTGGATAAGATTATTCAGAATCATTGGTTGACAAATATGCCAAAATAGTTAATAATTCAAAGAAAAAAGTAGTGCAGGATTGCCTGATGTGGAAAAAACTGCCGGATGGACTGCAGGATAAGCAAAAAGATGATAAAACCAGATTTACAAGATGCGGCCTTTAATAGAGAGGAAATTATAGGAGGTATGACGATGGCACAGGATGGATTTACCAAACAAGACTGGGCACTTTTCAGAGAAAAAGTCCCAAAATGGCAGGAAGCCTATATGGAAAAGCTTGTAAAAGAATACATGGAACTGCTATCAGGAGATGGAGCCGCATCCAATAAATTTTGGGAACTGGATAAGCAAATTAAGGCAGACAAACGCCGCAAAAGCGTGATCATGGAAATGGATCGCTCTGAGATGCTTAACAATATTCTCGATCTGATACGGGAAGGGACAATTACAGTTGATGATTTGGAAGGATTCAGTGAACAGCTGAGAGGGACGGTAAAGCTGCTGACAGAACGGTGGTAGGATAGGATGCGATTAATGATTGAGAAATTATGGTGAAAATGGGGTTTGACATTAAATGCTGCAGAATGATGTCAATGCCCAATGAATGTTTGATTCCTTTCAGAATGTGATAGAAAATAAAACGCAGACGCAGAATAAGCGAGAAAAAGAAGGAAAAATGATGGAACTGTGTAAAGTGCTTTGGGCAAAAAAAGATGATTATCAGGCAAAAGGGGAATGGCTTCCGCTGCTGCAACATTTGGAAGATACAAGCCGGGTATGCGGCTTTTTATGGGATCATTGGCTCTGTGACGGACAAAGGAGGATTATTTCAGGAAATCATGATCAGAATAAGGGACGGCAAGTTATGCTTTTCCTGGGCGCTATTCATGATTTGGGTAAAGCAACTCCGGTTTTCCAAATGAAAATCAGCGGGACAAAAAGAAGTGATCTTGATATCGAGCTTTTAGACCGCCTGGAGATGGCTGGGGCAAGAGGAATTTCGACTTTGCGGCTTGCCAGTGCCAAGGAGAGCCCTCATAATATTGCCGGTGAAGCGTTATTGAAGCAGTTTGATGAGAGGTTCCAATGTCCGGAAGATATTTCGTCCATCGTAGGAGGCCATCACGGACGTCCGTCAAGTTGGAACATCATTGAAAAACAGCTAAATACATATAGGATTAATTACTATCAGACGGAACGGGAGACAGATCCACTGTGGCAATTATGGGAGAAAAGCCAGAGACATATTCTGGGCTGGGCTCTTGCCCGAGCCGGATTTAAATCAGCCTCAGAGATTCCGGTGCTTTCGGTTCCTGGACAGGTGCAGGCATTGGGACTGCTAACCATGGCAGATTGGATTGCCAGCAATACGAACTATTTCCCATTGATACGTATTGAAGAAGAAACTATATTCGATTCGCAGGCACGCTTAGAAAAAGGCATGAGTGAATGGTTTCATACTCATGGGTGGGAGCCAGATGGATTGTTTGATACTACAAAAGAATTTGAGCATCGTTTTGGCTTTCCGCCCCGACCTTTACAAAAGATTTTTATTGATACTATTGCATCGACTAAACAGCCGGGCCTTTTCATCTTAGAAGCACCCATGGGAATGGGAAAAACAGAAGCTGCTTTGATGGGAGCAGAGCTGCTTGCTTTCCAGACAGAACGTAAAGGAATCTTTTTTGGGCTCCCGACACAGGCCACATCAAACGGGATTTTTCCAAGGATAGTGAATTGGTTGAGTAGTATTTCTAATGACAGTGGTTCGAAGAATGAACTACGGCTCATTCATGGCAAAGCGAATTTAAATCCAGAGTATGCGAAGCTAACCAATGCCAGCAATATTGCGGACGATGGAGATCCTTATGAAGCCTTTATTACGAATCAATGGTTTTCCGGGAAGAAGACGGCAATATTGGATGATTTTGTCGTAGGAACCGTTGATCAATTTCTCATGTCGGCACTTAAGCAGAAACATTTGGCGCTGCGTCAGCTGGGTTTTGCTAAAAAAGTGGTCATTATAGATGAAGTCCATGCCTACGATGCATACATGAGCCAATATCTGCAGATGGCGTTGACATGGATGGCCAGTTACCGTGTGCCGGTTATCTTGCTGTCAGCAACATTGTCTTCTGAGTCACGATGTGAGCTTACAAAAGCATATCTGAAAGGGCTTGGTATAAAGGCGAATAAAATGCAGGTTGAGGGAAAAACATTTAAAGACTATCTCTCTACGACCGATTATCCACTAATCACGTATACAGATGGGGAAATGGTTCATCAAATCAGGGAATTCCCTGTAAATGAAGAACGCAGAATAGCCATTGAACGAATTCAGGATTCCGATGTTACAACCGTGATTGACAAAGCGTTTGCAAACGGAGGCGGTAACATTGGAATCATTATGAATACTGTGAAACGCGCACAGGAATTAGCACAGAAGCTTACGAAATTATATGGAGAAGAGACGGTAGAATTGCTGCATTCTTCTTTTCTAGCAACGGAGCGGGTGCGAAAAGAAACAGAATTGGTGCAGATGTTAGGAAAAGGAAAAGACCAAAACCGTCCGAAAAAGAAGATCGTGGTCGGTACTCAGGTGATTGAACAGTCATTGGATATAGACTTTGACCTGATGATCAGTGAACTGGCTCCGGTCGATCTTCTGATTCAGCGCCTGGGACGCCTTCACAGGCACGATCGCATTCGGCCATCCGGATGCAGGGAACCAAAACTCTATCTACTGGGGTGCAGCGATGCTCTGGAATTTCAAGAGGGATCAAAAGCAGTCTATGGAGGCTACCTTCTGGCGCGAAGCCAATATTTTCTGGGTGATGATATTTCTCTTCCGGATGATATTTCTCCTCTTGTACAAGCGGTCTATGGAGATCAGGAGATAATGCTTTCACCTCATGATAAGGAAAGCTATAATATATATAAACAGGAAGCAGATGACAGGCAGAAAGAAAAGAAAAACAGATCAGAAACATATCGTCTTGAATCGCCATATTTGGGAAACAGAACCGATAAAATAACATTACATAAATGGCTGGAATATCCGACCGAAGATAAGTCAGATGAAGGCGGGCATTCACAGGTGCGGGATACGGATGAAAGTATCGAAGTCATCGCTTTACAGAAATTAGCGCATGGTTATGGTGTCCTGTTTGGAGAAAAGGCAGGTCAGGATTTATCAGGTGAAGTACAGGAAAAAGGTATTGGAATGAGGCTTGCCGGAGAAACCATACGGCTTCCAAAACCATTATGCATGCCGTATCAAATTGATGATACGATTCGTGAGCTGGAAGATGTCTATAGAGATAACTTTAAAGATTGGAATGAATCCAGTTGGCTTAAAGGAAGCCTGGGTATTTTGTTTGATGAAAAAATGAATTGCAGACTGAATGGATATCTGCTACATTATGATCAAAAGTATGGTTTGTCTTATCAGAAAGAGGTGTGAGACATTGGGAAGGTATAACTTATTGGATGAAAAGTGGATTATGGTTTTGCGGGAAGATACAGGGCAGACAGAGAAGGTATCTTTAAAGGAAGTATTTGCTCATGCAGGTGATTACTATGATCTGGCTGGCGAAATGAAAACACAGGATTTTGCAGTACTGCGGGTCCTTCTGGCTGTTTTACAGACGGTCTTTTCCAGATTTGACAGTGAAGGGATCCCATATGACTTCCTAGAGATTAACGAAAATACTTTCCAACAACTGGAGCCTGTTGATCGGGATGATTTACCGGATGAGGACCCTTATTTTGAGACATGGCTGAACTTATGGGAAAAAGGAAAATTCCCGGAAATCGTACAGAATTATCTGGAAGCATGGAGAGATCACTTTTATTTGTTCGATGATAAGTATCCGTTCTATCAGGTAACGCCGGAAGAGATGAAAGAATTGGTAGAAAAGAATTCTAAAGGCGAATATGGAACGCTAATTTATGGAAAGAACATTAACCGCACAATCTCAGAAAGTGGAAATAAGATTACATTATTTTCACCAATTATAGATGCGACGAAGACAAAGGGGATAAAGAATAATTTAAAAAATGATCAATTGGTGCGGTGGCTGATTATGTATCAGGGATATAGCGGAACAGCAGATAAAGCGAAAGTAAGAAAAAGGGAAGCCACGGAAGCCACATATTCGAAAGGATGGCTCTATGATCTCGGAGGCATCTATTTGAAGGGACATAATCTTTTTGAAACATTGATGTTGAATTGTATTCTATCATCAGATATTGACCTAAAGTTGGATAAAATGAAAGTACAAATTCCATCGTGGGAGAGATCTCCATTAGAGAATATTGATATTTATTTTCGTAATATGGTTGATAATAGAGCAAGTCTTTACACGAACTGGTCTCGCGCTATTTCTTTTGACAAGGATTTTCAAGATGGGATGCAGTTTCACTGTTTTGTAGCAAAATTGCCGGAAATCAATCATATTGAAAACTTTATGGAACCGATGACTTGTTGGAAATGGATGGAAGAGAATAAAAACAAGAAAAACATTAAGCACAAGTATATTCCAAGAAGGCATAATCCGAATGAAGCGGTTTGGAGGCATTTTAATGTTTTAATGGGAATCGGAGAAGAAGAAAATAAGCCATGCCGACAACCAGGCATTATTTCTTGGTATGACTCAATTTGCGAAAATAGTTCTATGAGAAAGCTGCAGCGATTTAAAATGGCAATTTGTACTGTAAGTATGCGAGATGATGGAAATTCTAATTCATGGGTTCCTGTCGATGAAATTATTGATGAAATTCAAATGGAGACGGCAGTCCTTATTGATAATAACAAAAATGGTTGGGTTGAGCTGATCAATACATTGGTTGATAACACCAGAAGCCGTATTGAGAAGACTCTGGTTCCATTTGTCAGACAAATCTCTACTATTCGAGGATATGATAATAAAGATTATCACTTTGTAGAACAAGAACGTGAAAGGCTGTATCTGGAAATAGATCAATCGTTCCGCGACTGGCTCTATGAAATAAAGGGAACAGATTCCATGAATGATAAAGCTTTGGAATGGTACAGGCTCCTAAAAGAAGCAATTCAAAACAGGGGAACCGAATTATTCAGAAATACAAGTTTCAAAGACTTAAAAGGAATTCAGCAAAAAGATAAAGAGTTTACGAATATTGCAACAGCATATAACAAATTTAAACGGAATATAGCTGTTCAATTCAAATTTTTACAGGAAGGAGGGAAATAATGAGTAAGGAAAAGGTAATAGGGAAAAGTGTAAGTTCTATTATTGTGAATTTATATAGTCAACTGGACTATTCGTCGGGAAAAGCCAAACTCGCAAAACTGCGGAGCTCAATAGGAAAATCGGATTTAGTTGAGACTTATCCGTTTCTGTTTGAAATGATCCCGGAAGAACTTTTAGGGCATTCAGCAATATTGTCGGATGAAGAGAAAGCGATTATCTGGAGCCTGCAATTGTATGCTCTTTTACAGCAAGGAAGAAGTGATCTTGTTCAAAGCAAATTAGAAGCTGGTCAAAACTTCGGAAGTTCCCTGTCAATGTTTAGAAGCGGTGGAGATAGTGGATCAGTTGATCGGCGTTTTAATGCTATGATTCTGGCAGAAACGGAAGAAGAGTTTCAAATGCATTTGCGTTACATGTTCCGTTTATATAAATCAAAAATTAAGAGTGGAACCGTCGATTTTGCAAAGCTGGCGATGGATATTTATCGCTTTATTCATTGGGAAGATGGAAAAGAACGAATTCGTCTGACCTGGTCAAGGGAATACTATCGAGTCAATTCAAAAGGAGAAGAAAACAATGACTAATAAGAGACTTTACATGGATGTACACGTAATTCAGGTGTTGCCGCCATCAAATATTAACAGAGATGACACAGGGAGCCCAAAGACAGCCCAGTATGGTGGTGTTCGCAGGGCAAGAGTAAGTTCACAGGCATGGAAGAGGGCAATGCGCGGCTATTTCCATGAGAATAGCCCGGAAGCTGGAGTGGGTGTTCGCACCAAAGATATCGTTTCGTATGTGGCTGAGAAAGTTGTGGCACTGGTACCTGAAATGGATTATGACATTGCATTTAAGGAAGCAGAAAACGCACTGAATAATGCGGGTATATCTACAACAAAGGATCATATGGCAAAAGCTCTCTTTTTTATGGGGGATCGACAGGCTGAAATGTTAGCAAAAGCAGTAGCGGATGGAAAATACACTAAGAATGACAAAAAGGAGCTTCAGCAAATTCTTACTGATAATCCGGAGATCGACATTGCTCTGTTTGGCCGTATGGTAGCGGATGATCCGAAATTAAATACAGATGCTGTCTGCCAAGTCGCACATGCAATATCGACACATGCTGTTCAGACGGAATTCGATTATTATACAGCTATGGATGACCTTTCCCCAGAAGATCAGTCAGGTGCGGGTATGTTGGGGAATATTGAGTATAATTCATCCACGTTGTACCGATATGCGAACATATCGGTTCACGAACTCGCAAATATGCTGGGCGATGAAGCATCCACAGTTGCAGCGTGCAAACTTTTTATCGAAGCATTTTCAAATTCGATGCCGACAGGAAAGATTAATACGTTTGCAAATCAGACTCTTCCGGGTTTAGTTATGGTTACCTTGCGGGAAGACCGGCCGGTTAATCTTGTATCTGCGTTCGAAAAGCCGGTTCAGGCAAAGGCAGAAAGTGGCTACGTGAATAAGTCGATTGAAAAATTGGCGGCAGAATACGAGAAGGCTGGAAAATTTGTTGATGCACCACTTGGAAATTATTATCTTAATGTTACAGAGCAATGCATTGACGGTGCAGGAGAAAGCTGCGATAATCTGAATGATCTTCTGCAGAAAGTCGGACAGAAAGTTGAAAGCTGTCTGAAAGAGGCGGGTGATTTAAGTTGAAGACAATCCTAATGAAGTTTCAGGGACCACTACAATCCTATGGAACCGATTCTCATTTCGAGACGCGTCACACAGATGATCATCCATCCAAAGGGGCAGTTATCGGTTTAATAGCGGCTGCATTGGGTATTCGGAGAGAAGAAACGGTTAAACTTCAGGAACTGCGAAATCTACATATAATCTTCCGAGTGGATCAGGTCGGACAGATGAGCAAAGAATTTCAGATCGCCGCTAAATATAAGAAAACAGGTGACCATGAACGCAATTATGTTACATATCGTTATTATTTAGAAGATGCGGTCTTTCTGGTTGCGCTGGAAGGGGAAGATGATCTGACAAAGCGTATTTATGAGGCATTGAAGAGGCCGTACTTCCAGCTCTTTTATGGCAGAAGATCATGCCCGGTTAATTATGATTTTTTGTTGGGGCTTTATGCAGGAGCAGCATTTGATCAAATCAGAGAATGGCCCTGGATAGCGGCTGACTGGTACCGGAAAAGACGAGCAGGGCAGGAAAAGATTCGACTGGATGTTTATGGTGATGCAGCCTGCATACCGGAAGCAAGTCAGAGAGCACTCAGACGTGATCAGCC
Organism: Lachnospiraceae bacterium; assembly: GCA_021199235.1. Taxonomy (GTDB): domain Bacteria; phylum Bacillota; class Clostridia; order Lachnospirales; family Lachnospiraceae; genus Choladousia. The sequence continues at coordinate 18,491 of JAJQIL010000026.1, forward strand.
AATTTCGTTCTCGCAGATGGGACGGCAGCACGAACAGAGATTTGAGAGTCATAAGAATATATGGATTGCTAATCCGGATTATGTAACGCCTGACATACAAACAGAACATGATGCCTTTACGGCATTGATGGAGGAAGAATATGTATCTGAGCAGAGTTGAGATAGATACGGGAAATCGAACCGTCCTGCGAACCCTGAATCATTTGGGCGCATATCATAATTGGGTAGAACAGGCATTTCCGGATGAGGTTAGAGAGGAAACCAGATCAAGAAAACTCTGGCGTATTGACCAGATAGAAGGAAAGCGATATCTGCTTGTGGCTTCTGAGACAGAACCTGATTGTGAACAGATGGAAACTTATGCTGTCAAAGGTAGTTTTGGCTGCAAGGATTACGAACCTTTCCTGCAATCTGTCAAACAGGGAGAATGTTTTCGCTTTAGAGTGACTTTGAATCCTGTCCATTCGGTATTTGAAGAAAACAATAGTAGAGGAAAGATTTATCCGATCTATGCAGAAGCGGCTCAGCGCAAGTTCTTTTTAGACAGAACAGAAAAGCATGGTTTTCACGTGGAGTCAGGACAATTTCTTATTGTAGAGCGAGGAGAAGCGACGCTTCTCAGGAAAGGAAAGAGGAGGGTTGATCTGGTTAAGGCAGTCTATGAAGGTGCGTTGACGGTAGAAAATCCCGAATTATTTGTTGATCTCCTGTGCCATGGTATGGGAAGAGAGAAAGCCTACGGTTTTGGAATGATGACAGTCATAAGAGGATAAGCAGATGCAGAAAAAACATGGCGCGGATAAACCAAAACTGCAGCAACTTCCAAGAATCGATGATCGAGTAAGTTTCATATATGTAGAGCATGCAAAAATTCATCGAAAGGACAGTGCAATCACAGTAACCGATGCAAGGGGAATTGTGCATATCCCGGTTGCAATGATTGGCGTTTTACTGTTAGGTCCGGGGACTGATATCAGCCATAGAGCAGTACAGTTACTCGGAGAAACAGGAACGTCAATTTGCTGGGTTGGGGAACAGGGAATAAGGCAATATGCGCATGGATGTGCGTTATCACATTCATCCAGACTTCTGGAAGCACAGGCGAGGCTTGTATCAAATCAACGTTCACGATTGAAGGTTGCGAGAAAGATGTATGCCATGCGATTTCCGAATGAAGATATCGACAATCTGACAATGCAGCAGCTTCGGGGAAGAGAAGGCGCACGTATACGAAAGATATATGCATCGCTTGCAAAAGAATATGGAATAGACTGGAACGGAAGAGAGTATAAGGTTGATGATTTTGAAAGTGGAACACTGATCAATCAGGCACTTTCCGTAGGCAATGTTGCTCTTTATGGTTTGGTTTACAGCGTGATAGCCGCATTAGGACTTAGTCCCGGTCTGGGATTCGTCCATACAGGACATGACCTTTCGTTTGTTTATGATATGGCGGATCTTTACAAAGCAGAGGTCAGCATTCCTATAGCTTTCCAGACCACATCTATTGCAATGCAGGATGAAAATACAGATATTGAGTCTCTGACCAGACAAAGGGTACGTGATTACATTTATCAAACAAAAATGATGGAACGTATTGTAAGAGATATACAGAATCTTTTAGAAGTTCCAGAAGAAGAGTCTTTTGAAGCGGATCAGATTTCTCTTTGGGATGAAAAAGACAAACTGGTTAAACATGGTGTGAACTATGGGGAGGTGGATTAATGCCTTTTACTGTGATCACATTAACGAATGTTCCCAATTCCCTTCGAGGCGAGTTAACTAAATGGATGCAGGAGATTGCTTCAGGCGTTTATGTTGGCAATTTTAACAGTCGCGTGCGAGAACAATTATGGCAGCATGTTTGTGACAATGTTCAAAAGGGAGAGGCTACAATCAGTTATGCCACCAGAAGTGATATCGGGTACACCTTCGATAGTTATCAGACAAAACAAGAGGTGTTTGAACTTGACGGTTTACCTCTTGTCCGATATCCTCTTCATCAGAGAAAAGATGAAAATGAGGAAAGATATGGTTTCAGCAAGGCATTTCAGTCACACATGCAGTATAAATTAGAAAATAAAAAGAATAATTCGAAGTCGGATCAAAACGGTGCCATTCCAGCTTATGTTTTAATAGATCTGGAAACAACGGGTCTTGATGAGGAAAAAAATCAAATCATCGAAATCGGTGCTCTTAAAGTAGAGGGGGACCATACGGAAGAATTTCATCGACTGCTTCATATTGAAGAAAATGTGCCAGATTTTATAACAGAATTAACGGGTATTACAACACAAATGCTTGCCGCTGATGGGTGTGACAGGAAGAAAAGCATGGAAGAGTTTGTTTGTTTTATCGAGGATATTCCTTTGGTTGGGTACAATATCAGGTTTGATATCAAGTTCCTGGAAAGAGAGTTTTGTAGATTGGGTCTGGATTGGAAAAACAAAAGGTGTATCGATATTATGTCTCTGGTGAAAAAAGAGAAATTGTTTCTCGAAAACTATAAGTTTTCGAACGTGTTGGCCAGTTATGGAATTGGCGCAGTGGTGCAGCATCGGGCGCTTGAAGATGTTATGCTTCTGGCTCAACTCCTTCCAAAGTTAAATGGATTTGAATCGGAGATTAGAAGAAAAGGTTGATTTTACGGGATCTTTTTAGTGTGTTCCCCGCGTAGGCGGGGGTGATCCT
>JAJQIL010000075.1 GCA_021199235.1 Lachnospiraceae bacterium
AAATTTCAAAAAATCCCTCACATTCTATTTGACAAGACCGAAAAGGTATGCTAGAATGACTAACCGTAGCGGTTCAATACCTGCTGATGTGGCACAGTCGGTAGCGCACCTCATTGGTAGTGAGGAGGTCACGAGTTCGATTCTCGTCATCAGCTCTTTATAATCCGCTAAAAGCCCTGATTTTAAGCCAAAGTCGGGGCTTTTTCTTTTGATAAATCAGTGGTACACGGTGTTACTCACTCAGATACCGCTCATAAATATTTTCCTGATATCCGGCGACGCCATTTACTCTGATCACTTCCGCCGCTTTTTGCAGATCCGCATCTGTGATTCGATCCAACATTTTCATTCTTTTATCCGAAATCAGTTCGTCGGAAAGGCTCGCAAGAGCGTCTTCTTCTGACATGTGCCAGAAAAAGAATTTTCTGTTTTCAAGAGTGCTGCCCAAATGCAAAGCATTTTTATCATTAACAGCGCAACTTGCCGCCGAGCTGCCGCGTGGGCGCTGATCGCCCAGTGGACGGTGCTGTACATCCCGTGGATGTTCGCTTAGCGCCGACCGCAGCGAAGCGGAGACGTTTAGCACCGACCAAAGTGGAGCGGAGAGCGTTGCCTCATAATACTGCTTTACTTTCTGCGCGATCAGCAGTCCTTCCGGGTCAAAATCTCCCGCATAATATGCCGTCACCCCGGCTTTCGCCAGCAGATCCAATATCAAAACTGCGCTCAATCTCGGCTGCCCATTCATGCACATACAGGCCCGCTTTCCACGCCAGTGATGGCACAGCAGGGCATAAACCGAAGGATTCTCTACAATATAAATTGCATTCTGCGGACACTCGATCCGTTCCCATCCCGCGATCACGGACAGCGGCACCTGCACCGGTTCTCCTTCCGACAGGAAGCCTTCTATTCCGGCATGAGGGCTGCCGCCCTTTTTGAATGCGCGGATACCGAAAATCATAGCATAATTCGACATATCATCCCGCAGGATACCAGCCGCCAGATATTGTCTTTGCCTCTGCAAAGCCGGGAAAACAGGAGCACTTCCGGCCGTTGCTACACCAGAAGCATCCGTTGGTTCACCTTCTCCATGCCGTCTTCGTCCCGCCTCCCAGGAGACAGTCATTGCAAGGAGCTGGCCGCCTTCTGTACCGTCGTCAAAGGCGTGCGGATTCCCTGTCAGATGTGCCGCAAATACCGCCAGATATTCCTGCTCACCGGTACGAACCGGAAATGCGTTCACTATCGCGGCTCCCATATCCAGATTCCGCACCAACACTTCCGGCGCATTGCCGCCTCTCATATAGCGAATACAATTTTCAGCCCGTGTTTTTCCGTCTCTCACATCTCTGATCCAGTCGCCGGCCGGTGTCCCGGCATACTTTTCTTCCATCCGCTCAAAAGCAGCCGCCACCGCCTGTTTTTGAGCAAGCTTCCGCTCCTTTTTCCCGATCAGATTTTCTCCAAAATAGAGGCGAAGCAGTTCGTCCGGCGCGATCTCTCCAAACCGGCTTTCAGACAGCGCTTTTCTGAAATGATCTGCCCGGACAGTTGCAGATTTTTTCCCGTGATAGTTTTTCCGCAGAAAGCCTTCCAGATCTTCCCGATCCTGTTCTTTCAGATTGCGAAGCACAACCGAACCTGAAAAACTCCCGTAAGAGAGATATTTCTCCCGAAAACCGTTAAGGAGCCGGTCCAGCACCGGATGCTCCCGAAAGTATCGAATACATGGTTCACATTTCTTTTCCGACAGACCGTGCTTTTCTGTATCGGCTGCTGCATCCGCTGCAGCGCCACCCAAATACGAAGCGTTTTTACTTCCCGATCTGTTTTTCATCTTCCATCATCTCCCTGGAGGTTCCGTTCCACAGGTAGGCCATAACCGTCACAAATTTCGCGTTTTCCGGACGATGCAGCTGATAAATTGCCAGCGCGTCCAGCGTGTCGCAGTCGCCCCAGAGCACCTGGGAATTGATGATAAAATCGAATTCAAATTCGGACATCAGGCGGAACATATCCCGGATGTTGCGGTTATCAACGCCGGCAAACGCCTCGTCCAGGGAAATGATCCGGGGCGCGTCATTTCGTCCGCCCTGATATTTGGCTACCACTGCCGAAAACAGCGGCACATACATGGACATGGCCTTCTCACCGCCGCTGAATGTGCCAAACACACTGTTTGTCAGTTCCTTTTGCCTCTCTCCCGTTTTCTGCGAATAAAGCTGGAATTCAAACCATTTCCGGTAATCCAGTGCATCCTTCATCACCTGATAAAAGGACATCGTTCCGCCGCTCTCTCTGGCCCGCCGTCTCGCGTCGTCCACCTTGGAACGAAAATGTCCGGAAAGCTTCGCCGCTTCATCCTCACGCATCAGGCGGTAATCCTTTTTCAAAAGCTCGACCAGTTCTCTGGTATCCAGCTGATCCTCCCGTTCCGCGGTACGGCTTCGCCAGCGCAGGTTCAGCTTCAGGCCGCTTGACGTGTTCATGCCTCCCATCAGCGTGTTCATTTTCTCCACCCAGGCCATGGAGCCATTGATCTTTCCGCGTATCTTGCGGCTGACCGTGTTGGACAAAATATCCTCAAACAGTTCCCGGTCGCCGTCCCGGATGAGGTCCTGCAATTCTGCAATATCTTCCTCGAGGTGCTCCAGAAGCTTTCGAAACGGAATCCGAACCCCCTGATATCTGGCCTGGAAATCCTGCCTTTTCGCAGGCGGATCTCCTTTGACCGCTTCCTTATCCAGCTCCTCAAACAGACTCGTCTGGGTCGGCTGATAATCGTTCAGCAGAGCTTTGTTTTCAAAAAAGGCCTGATTCAGGTCGGAGATCACCTTTTCTTTCTGGAGATCTTTCGTATCCGGTTCCAGATAAGCCCTGACTTTTGACGCAGAAGTGCTTTTTCCGTGAGTGCCGCCGGTTTCACCGGAATCTTTCCGGGCTGATTTCTCCAAAGCGCCGCCCAAATGTGAGGCATTTTTATCATTGGCAGCGCTACTTGCCGCCGAACTCCTGCGAGGGGACACCTCCATAAGGAATTCCTCCGGAAGGCGCACATAGCCAAGCGCCAGTTCCGCCTCGAAGCATCGTTCCAGATGCGCACCCTTTCGGGCACATTCGGTCAGCTTTTCTTCTCCCTGCGCCAGCTGTTCCGCCAAAAGCTTCATCCGTTCGCTCCGGCTTGTCTGTTCCTCCACGCAGGACTGCATTTTCGCCGGATACTCATTCAGCCACTTCACGCATGCATCCAGCCGTTCCCGGATCTCCTCATAATCCGTCAGCTTCAGCTGTTCCCGTATGGAATCCCGCTCCGCCGCCTCACGCTTTCTGCCACGCTCGGCGCTTCCCATATCATAACGAATCTGATCCATATCCGCATCCAGGCTCTCCATCCGTTCTTTCAGTTCTTCGACATGGGAAAGAATCCGCAGATAAAGCTCATGGCCGGATTTCAACTGATAAAAATGCTGCCGGTAGGTTCCTGCCGCCTCATTCGCCCGCAAAAATGTCTCATAATTGCACGTCAGATAGAGCTTCTCCGCAATCTGGAGCGCTTCTTTATACAACGCCTGCTGCTTTTCTTTTGTCTCACGCAGCTCCTCCTCCAGCCGGAGCGCTTCTTTTTCCAGGCGTTCACTTTCCCGAACGGCATCAGAAAGAAGCCGGGCAGACTGGTGCAGGTCCTCGTCCCCCGGAAATGCCTCATATTCACGGGTAAGCTGCCCGATACGACCCCGGAGTACATCCGCTGCCTCGTTGATTGTCTGCAATTCTGCCTCCAGAATCGCAATCGCTTCCCGGCACGCGGCGATCTTCGCCTGCCGGTTCTGTTCTCTGGCTCTGGTTCCCAGAAATCCTGCCTTATGCTCTCCTGTCACGGTACCGGTCAGCACACCGATCTGCCAGATGCCATCCTGCGAAATCGCTGTGGTTCCCTCGCTGTCGTAAGCAATATTTGCCAGGATGCCAGTGATTCTCTGGTTAAAGAAAATATCATTTACCTCATCATTCAGATCCAGCGCATCCAGAATACTTCTGTCTGGCCGTTCTTTTTTCACGAACAGGTAGCGGTCCGCGCAGCCGGGGTCCATAGCAAGTACCTGTTCCCGATCCTCCTCATCGACCACCAGTGCATCGAGAATTCCCATGTGCAGGAGTGCTTCCTCCAACCGGTCGCATGCCGTCTCATCCAGTTCCTGCCCGAACTCGATCACCTTGTAAAATTCCTGAAAGGAAATCCCCATGCGCTTCAGGCGTTCCCGGTTCTTCAAGACCGCTTCCGAACGCTCCGGCTCCGGTTCTTTGTGGTTTTCCCACTCCTCCAGTTCTTTTTTCTGTTCTTCCAGCTGCCCCTGGATTTCCTTCGCCTGCCGAAGATTCTGCTGCAGACTGTCATCAAGGACGCCCTTACAGGCCATTCTCCTGTCCGCCGCCATCTGCCTTGCGGCAGCAAAATCCGTATTCTCATCGTATGCTTCCGCAAAATCAGACAACCATTTCAGGGAAGCCTTATCCAGTGTCATCTCCTGATTGGAACCATTCCAGGCATAAAGTTTCTCTTTCCATTCATTCTGAACCTGCGTCATCAGCGCCTCATACTTTGTCACTTCCCGCTGTGCCGCGTCGGTCTTCTTATGATGTCGTTCCAGGTTCTGAAGCTGTTCCTCCGCCTGGCGCCGGCAAAGATCCTCTCTGCGCAGAATCTCCAGCCCCTGGCTGATTCCCTGTACGGTTCGGTTCATCTGCGTTTCATGGGAGGTGAATCCATAAGCTTCCCCGAAGTGTTCCTTTAATTCTCCGCAAAAATATCCATGCTCCTCGAACGCCATCTCCTCCGCTTCCGCGTCCATTTCATCCAGAAACCCCAAAAGTTCCTTCTCTTTTTCATATTGACGGTCCTGCTCCTCGCTCTGCCGCTTCTCCAGATCAAGACGCTGTTCCTGTTTCCCGGCGAGACGGGCTTTCTGTTCGTCAATCTGCTTCTCTCTCTCCAGAATCAGCTTATCCAGTTCCATCTCTCTGGACTTCAGGGCCACGGCGTCGCTCCGGCTTAAGGATTCTTTCTCCTTCTCCATCGCCTCGCGCTCCGCGTCCAGACCAATCCGCTCCTCCTTAAGCTCTTCGGCCCGTGCCTCACAGGCTCTCCGCTCCGCTTCCTGCGTTTTTCTTTCCCGTTCCAGAGTCGCCTGCTGTTTTTGATTCTCCTCCAGGCGCTCCGCTTTTTCAAACAGGATCAGCCGGTCATACCGATCCAGCACACGGCAGATTTTTTCCGCCGCCTGCTTCCCTTCCTGGCGGCTTTTCAGATTCAGATTCATTGTATCCATGTTCTCAATAGCCTCAGACATGGGGCGTAAATCCTCATCTGAAAGAGGCTGCAGGGAATCGTTTAAAATATCATTGATCACCGATGGTTTAAAATCCTTTGACAGCTTCGGCGTACGCAGCTGGATCAGAAGATCGAGCATCTCCTTATACTCATCCACCGTCTCAAATCCGAAAATCTGGCGATTTACATACTCCATGTAATCCATCTGCCGGTCAAAAAGCACTCCGCCTCCCAGAAGACGGTTCTCCAGCTCCTTTTTGGATAAAGGCACCCGCTCATCCGTCTCTTTGTAAAGATAAAAATCCTGACCAACCCGCCTGCCGTCCGTCAGGCCAAAATACCATTTATCCAGCGGCTTCCCCTTGCGGGCACGGATCCCCATCCCTATCGTCAGATAGGTCTCACTCTCTTTGCGTTTAAACTCCAGATACAGGTAGCCGGTCCGTTCTTCCCGGTCGTCGTCCTCCTCCAGCAGATATCCGCTCATTTTTCGGTCCCGGGATCCAAAGGGATCCAGACGTTCCGGGCTCATATTGCCGTCAAGAAGCAGCGGCACCACGCTCTGCATGGTCACCGATTTTCCGGAGCCGTTGGAGCCTCGCAGCAGCATACGTCCGTTCGCAAAGGAAAACTCCTGCTCGTCATAATACCAGAAATTGAGAAAGCCAATTTTATTTGCCTGCCACCTGCTGCCCACTGTGTTTCCTCCTTTGTGTTCTGTGCAATCTACTGCAAAAGCGTCGTCAATAGCCAGGCTCGTGCCATGCTTTGCATGGCTAAGAACATGGATATTAGAGACTTTTACATTGTAGTGGTGCAGCGAAAAACCGCTGCATGGTGATTTACTATAAAAGCACAGAGCGATTGGCTTTTATAGTACATCAACCGTTACTATAACTCAAAATCCTCCGGATACCGCCCCAGCATTTTTCCTGCCAAAGGCCAGATTACCACCTGGTGTGTCCTCTTCTCACGGGAAATAAAAGTCCACAGCTCCATCGCGTCCATGACTTCCCGAACAAACTCTCCCTCCGGAAGTTCCCGGTAATTCTTCGGAAATCCGGATCCGTATTCCGCTTTTACAGATTTCAGCATACGCTCAAACTCCGTCTGATCAACGCGAACGGTCTCCGTCACCGATAATTCCCAGCCGCCGGTGCCTTCCGGGTGCTGAACCAGCTTCTGAATTTTTCCAAAACACAAGAGCAAAATATCAGAAAGGGCATTGTTCCCCGGAAAGGCCCTTCCCATCCGGCACTCCTCTCCCATCAGCAGATACGCGCTGCTTTTGTGAATATGAACTCTGCAGTCAAACGTCTGCTCCAGGTCATCCGCAAGACGCCTTCCATAATATTTCAGATATTCAAAGTCCTCCTCCGGGCAGTTTTCCCGGTACATTCCCGGTGTAAAAAGCAGGCGCTTGTAAACACGATGTCTCCTTGCTATGCCGCGGTCTTCGTCCATCTCAAACCAGTCGCTCTTTTCAAAATCTTCCGGTGTCCCGTAGTCCATAATATCGCGGGAAAAATTTCTCATGAAATAACGGGAAGCGCCCGTGTTTTCATAAAGCACTTCCCCGGACTGTCCGTCCATGAACACATCGTCGCTTCCGTCTGTAATTTTTAAAATTCCCTGCGCCACAGCATAGCGCAGCACGCGGATCAGGCGGCGGCGTGTGGTGTAAACCGTCCAGTCAACAGCGCCGCCCAGTTCCGGCATATTCGCTGACAGATAGTCTGTCAGCTGAGACAGGATAAACTGTTCCTCCGCATCCCGATCCTCCAGAAACATCAGCAAAATACAGAAAAACGCGTATTCCTCTTTCGACGTAAATTCCCCGATGCCCATAAAGCTTTCCGGATCTGCCGGAATCTTTTCCATTTTCACAAGCAGAGAATTCTCAACAATCGAACACCCCAGCTTTTCCGTTGCAAAAGGGCGCAGTTCCCCGATAGAATCCCGCACACGATAATACGCTTCCTTATCCTCTGATTTCAATATCCACCGCCGATTCAGCAGCAGTTCCAATTCTTCCCGCAAGTGTCATTCCTCCTCGGCACGGATGATTATCCGGCGGAATCTCTGCCGCCAGATCACCGCCAATGGGTGTTTCAGGAGTGCACATCCTGTCTTCACCGGATGTAACAGTTCAGTCCCTTCACAATTACCGCCAGATTACATTTTCGTAACAGTTCCGCAGCGTAACTGCTATGAAGAAAAGAGAATCCGCAGGCGCGGCATTGTAAAAATCCCATCAGAGCATCGCACCACACAGCGTTCCTCCGCATGTTCCAGATCCAGCGTAAACAACCGTCCGTCTTCTGTTCTGGCCGTATATCCATCGTCCTCCAGTGCATCCGAGAGCCACTTCAGCAAAATCTCCCGGACTCTCGGCTGAATGACCGGCAGCGCCGCAAAATCAATTGCGCCATCCTGTTCCAGACGTTCTACCTCCTGCCTGTCCCTTTGCATTTCCTGCAGCAGCCGTTCTTTTTCTCTCGCCTTTTCTTCCCGGGTATCCCGGATCGCACTGCGGTTCGTCTTTTCCTTATAAGAACGAATCCGCGGTTTCAGCAGAAATTCAGTCGGCTCTTCTTCATAAACGCCGACATTCATACTGTCCGTGTCCCGCTCAAAATCCCCTTTCAGATGAAACGGCCGTTCCAGCCCAAACACCATGGCAGACATCCGATGCGCTTCCTGCACATCCCGGCATTTCATAAAAATCTCCGCCACATGGCGGTATTCCTCTTTCCGGTTGGCACTCAGGGCATTCTTTTCACTCAGCTGCGCCGCATAACGGGTAATGCGGCGGATGATATCATTTGTCGCGTCAAACAGCTTTCCCGCCTCATTTTCTCTTCCCTCCTCCGACACAAACCAGTCCCGGATGCTCTGATAACGTCCGTAATCCCTTTCCTTCAGAAGCTCAGCGGATACCTCCGTATCCATCCGGGGAATCGAAAGCTCATATTCCACTGCCTTGCCGAGCACTTTCTCCACCACTGACGAATCCAGCATTCGCAGACATTCCTCAATCACACCTACATTCCGCTGGAGTCCGCGGATAAAGCTTCGCAGATATTCCACCAGTTTATCCTTAAACACCAGAAATTCTCTGGTCCGCATCATTTCTTCCGCTTTGACGCTGCTCAGATCGCGAATGTAATCCTGATAGTTCTGGTTCAGCCGGATAAAATCATTATTCAGATCATTCCACCAGGTATAAACGGTATCCGCGCTTTCCTCTTCCATCTCTCCGAAGCGTTCCAGCGCCAGCCGGATCCGCTCCAGCAGTGTCGGCTCCAGCGACGCACCCTCGACCAGAAGGTTTTCCAGCCGCAGCACAAGCCGCTCAATCTCCACGCTGTACTCTGACATCTGATAGCGAAATTTTTTATTCCGAAATTCCTCAATGGAGGCCACCTTGCGCGTATCCTGAATCGTCACCAGATTCTTCCATTCCGTCAGTGCCGCCAGATCCTGCTGGCACTGTTCCATGCGGTAGTCTGCGAAGTACGGATCCTGCTTCATCTGGGCATAAACATCCTCCTGATACATCCAGTACCGCAGCTTTTCATAATTCTCAAAGAAGATCCGCATAATGCTCCTGTAACGGTCCACATTATCCGCATTTAAATATTTTGTCTCCGTCAAAGGGCGGATGAGCTTATCCGATACCTGCATAGGGAACCTCCCTTACCCCGCTAATTTTGCAGCGACTTTCTCATACTCCGGCACGGGTACCCCATATTCCTTACCCATCCGGACAACCTGATAGATCAGGCCGTCAATCTCCGACTGTTTTCCTGCCATAATATCACGCTGCATGGAAGTCGTCGCTTCCGGAGCCAGATCCGCCAGAATCTTTAAATTGGTATCTACCATATCCTGTCCAAAATCAATTCCCATGGCCTCCGCGAGCGCGACGATCTCCAGGATCATCGCCTTGAACATCTCCCGCGGCTCCCCTTCCGCCTGCACAGCTCCCGCCGCGCAATTGTAATAAAGGCCAACCGCACCGATGGGAGACACATAGGAAAACTTCTGCAGCGCATCCCGCCGAATATTATCAGAAAGAATGCCGCGGATTCCGCTTTCTTCAAAGTCCCGGGCGATCTCCTTCAGAACCGGTCTGTATTCTTCCACACTGCGAACTCCGAATACAACGCGGCAGATCGCTCCATGCTGCTTCAAAATGCCGGGAGCCTCCACATTCGCAGAAACATAAATACATCCGTCTGTCACCAGAATGCCGGGAAGCTCTTCCTGCATTTTCCCGCCGGTCCCGTAGATATTCAAAATCGGGATCACGACCGTGTCCGGTCCGGCCACTCTTCGAATCAGAGGATAAACACTGTCCAGCGAATATCCTTTTACGCAGACCAGAATCACATCCGGCTGTTCGTCATATTCTTCCTCCGAGACTGCCTTTACAGGCAAAACCACCGTCTGTCCATTCCACACCTGATGAACGGTAAGCCCCTGTGCTTTCATGGCTTTCAGATGTTCTTCCCGGGCAATGAGCGTCACATCCTTTCCACCTTCCGTAAGCTTATACCCCAGGATGCCGCCGGTCCCGCCGGCGCCGATAATCATGTATTTCATCGTTTTGTGTCTCCTTTTCTACAGATGTTTTTTTATCATTCCAATCAGTTCGAGGTCCGCCGGCAGCCATTCCACACTGTACAATTCCTCCTTTGAAAGCCATCTGGCAGCCTCATGTTCCTTTAACACCAAGTCGCCCGATACAACCTCGGCCCAAAAACAATTCATCGACAAGTGAAACATCGGATAGTCATACTCTACCCGTGTGATCTGCTCTCCCACTTCTATCACGGTATCCAGCTCCTCGCGGATTTCTCGCATTAGCGCTTCCTGCTCCGTCTCACCCGGTTCCACCTTTCCGCCCGGAAATTCCCAGCCATCCTTGAATTCACCATAGCCTCGCTGGGTGGCAAATATTTTGTTTTCGTGCCGGATCACGGCGGCCACTACTTTTACGGTTTTCATTTCTTTCTCACTTTTATACTCTGTCCAACTTCAGCTTCTCATCCAGCATCCGCTTCCATCAGTTCTTTCAGTCTCTCCAGCACATGTCCCAGCACATAATAGGTCGTCTCATAACGCAGAAAATCCAGTGTATTTTCATCCCACATGAATTTCAGGCTCGCCGGAAATTCATCATCCGACTCCCAGAACTGCAGCATCAGCGGAAGAAACGGAAATGGATGCAGCAGATATGACACGTCTCCAATCTTCTGCTTTTCCCCGCTCAGGATCTCGCAGGCCTTTCTAAGTTCCGGGAGCCTTCCATCAAAATAATCCGCATATTTTCCATAAAGGTCATTGCCCAGGCCGGAGGAGCGAACCGTGCCTTTCAGATCATTGACCTTCACAAATTGTCCGGACAGACGGCAGTCTTCCTTCGAGTCGCAGAGCACATCACAGATGGCAAGCACTTCATTAAAACCCGCATGCTCCACATGCGTGAATCCATCCATTGTCCATTCAGTTCGGCCGGAGCTGCGGTCAATGCGGTAATCCCGCCCTACAAACTCTATATACAGGTACTGCCCGTCATGTTCCAGATGAAATTTGTCGATCATATTCTCCTGGTCATAGTTCAGGAACCGCCGTTCCGCATTGTCTCTTGTAATGTCATAATTGGATGATGCCATATTGTTTATCAGCCCTTCTTTTGGTGTGTCCGCCTTCCGCTTCTTTTAGTGGAACATATTTAAAGCCAGGTTAAATAATATTATTCATTTAACCTACAGCCTGATATATAAACGTTTCCGATGCAGAATTCTGTCAATCTGCGTATTAACCAGATGGTCTAATACAGAAAGGCGTTCTTCAGGCAGGCCGTATTCCCGATTTCTGTTAAATTGAAACCCGGTCAGGTTTTGCAGATCCGAACGAATCTGCGGTGTAAGCAGGCCATGCGCGATTTCATTGAAATCTTCCCCAATTCTGGTCGGCCGTTCCGCCAGATAAGCATCCATATTCCGAAAATCATCTTCTTCCGCATAGGGCAGCAACGCCTGATTATGGTCGAACACTGGCGCCATTCCGGTAATTACCAGCGTATCCGTGTCAAACAACATCCCATAATTTCCACGATGTCGATCTGTATTAATAATCAACGCATCCAGCACGACCATTCGTCGGAAATCATCGTCCGCACCATATTTCTCCATGTAGGAAAGAATACCTTCCGGATCCAGAATGTTCCTGGCCGCAGCATGAATCGTCACAAATCCGGACTGTTCATCTGTAAAAAGCGGGCATCGGGAAACCAGTTTTCCCCGAAACATTTCAGTCTGATAAGGCACATAAGACCGACAAAACGCCGCCGCCACCTCACTTGCATACATCTCGGAATAGGGCTCCAATCCTGCATTTCGCGCGCCTTCAGATCCCTGCTTCATCAGGTAAATCTTACCATTCTCCCGTATCCAGCATTTTGCAAATGAACCACTTGTACCAAATTCAGGGGAAGTAGTGGAAAAGCTTTCTCCATACAACCCACCTTCAAAAGCCAAATGCGCAATCGTCTCATCAAAATCGTTCCGAAAGAGAGAAACCCGATCCCATGTCAGATCAGACGCCGCAGGACGAATCCAGAATGTGTCATTCAGGTTCAACGCGTAGGTCACGCGAATATAGCCTTCCAAATCATAGCACCCGCACAAACGGAGAAGTTTCTCAATATGCGCCCGGTGTTTAGGTGCCTGACGTTGAGCAATCCATGACTGAATATCAGAAAATCCAATCGGCAGGAGGGCGCCGCTTTCACGGGAGATTTCCTCAAACTTCAGCGTTCCAAGTTCTGAACGATGCACCTGAAAGGTCAGAAGTTTTCGGTCTTTATTCATCAAAAAAAACGTGTTATCCAGAAACATTTACGTTCCTCCTGATATATCCATTCGTTATTATAACGTCACTGAAATAAATAACAACACTTTTTGTCTTACCTTCCTTGTGTTAATGTTTCATTTATCATCTGTTTATTAATCAGACCTCCTCACGAATCAAAAATGCTTCTTTTCCTGTTACTCTATCTAAATCGTCAATGATCGCCAGCATCTTCTTTTCAGCATTCTTCATAAATCCGCCATTCATAACACGTTTTAACTCAATTCTAACTCAACTCTAACTCAATTTTAACTCGATTACCGATTGAATTAAAGTCGAGTTAGAGTTAAATATATCTGTCTTTTTCATCTGCGTTTCATAGGACCTTACCGCCGGTAGCGGAATCCATATTCTATTTTTAGCCTTTCCCAAATTTCAAATGCGACTGGACAGACGCCTACGGCATCCAGAATGCTGAACAGGCTTTGTAATCTTTCCGGTTGATTTGTATAGGGGTATTTTTTGCAGCTGTCGGGCTTACAGACCCCCAAAATGCATCCTCTCGACTCGTCCATAAAATCACATGGTATGTGGAGCGTAGCATAGTTTCCCTCTGCGTCAAGCTCGGCTTTTAAATACTGCTCTTTAAAATCGTCCACGCTCATTCCCAACTTATCCGCATCCTGCTCCAGATCCTCTTTCGGTATGCTTCCAGTATATAGTTTGCAGCAATTACGGCATCTGTTGCAATCATAATTTTGAAACAATTCATTATGTAATCTCAGAAACTGCTCATCCAGTTTCTCCTCATCCGCATGAATTTTTAAGAATGTACGAAATGCCAGATTTTCATTTTCTTTTTTCTTTGACTGAAATTTCACTTCTCCTGGTTTTATCATGTCCTTCCCCACAAACATTTCCAATTAATACTTTTTCCACTGTTCGTCTTTCATTTTCTCTGATTATAGCTGCAATTCCTTCCGGATGCAAGCAAATCATCTTTACAAAATCCATATGTGACCAGGCAAATTCTACTTGCCGTCCTCACCGAACTGCTTCTGAAAAGCATTATAATTTGCCGTATCCCTGGGTGAACAAAACACTGCAAACTCAATCGTCCGAAAGTCTCTTTTGTGCCGTTTCACAGCCTCAAAAATCCCGGCCGCCACAATCGGAGCCGGATTCTGAAATGCTCCGCATCCAAAAGCACCCAGTATTACCACTTCGTCCCCTTGTGCTTTCGCGATATCGAGGATACGGTTTGCTCTTTTTTCATGAAGCTTTTTCAGTTCAGAATCACAAATTCTCACTGCCTGACATCCCGGCTCCGGATTCATAGCATTGCTGGGCCTTTCCCGTAAATTCGGAGCGGCACAGGTGATCACATTTACCATATACCATTCCTTTTCCGGCATCATCTGCGGCATGGTCGTATCCGTTTTAAACACAACCACTCCCGGTGTATAGATGCAGTCGTCATTATAAAGCGCATTTAAAATTCCGTTTGAAATCATCCTCCTGTGCCTGTCATGAAATCTGCTTCTTGCTTTTCCGTCACTGATACATGGGTAGAGCGTACTGCACCTGCACAGACATTCCTCCTGCGCAGAAGAGCCTTTTTTCACCCCGCCCCCGGGATTAGTAGCGGAAGCAAAATTCAGCAGACACACCTTCTGCCCAGTGTATACAGCTGCCGCCTCGAAGCTCCGTTTCTTCGAAACTACAATCTTCGCATCCTGCTCATACACCGCACCAACTGCCGTTTCATCAAACTCCTCTTCTTCCAGATACACTTTCTGCGCTGCAATTGATTTTTGAACAGCCATTTTCAGGCGTGCGTCATCCCTGCACCGCGCCATGGTATCGTTAAACACCTGTATTTTATCTTCCCGGTTGTTCCAACCCATTGTTATAATCTCCCTCCTCACGAATCAAAAATGCTTCCTGTCCTGTTACTCTGTCTAAATCATCCATAATTGCCAGTATCTTCTGTGCAGCATCTCTACAGGAATTGCTGTAATACTTCCTTATCTCTCAATGCGCTTTCCAAAATCCTGGAAAGTACAGATGTATATCCTTTTCCCAGAGATTTTGCTGTATTTAACGCCTGTGGCGACAGCCGCAACGTAACTGTCTGTTTTCTGCGCTCTTCTCTACGTTTTTCGGAAACACGGTAAAACTGTGCAAGTTCTTCATCCGTTAGTTCCGGACAATCTTCATCAAATTCAATCGGACGTTTAGCAGCTTCCAGCAGCATCTTTTCCTGTTCTTCGGTTAATTCCGTTTCCGGTTTTAATTCATATTTTACCATCCTGATACAGTCTCCTTTCTTTTCCTGTCGCCCGTCTGGCAGATATCACTCTTAACGTATCTCTGCGTTCAGTATAAACAAGAGTAATCAGAATCATCCTGTTCCCTACAGTACCGATAGTAATATACCTTTCCTCAACAGCAGAATGCTTTTCATCAAAAAACTCGATTCGATTTTCATCCAGAAACACCTGCACAGCTGTACGAAAATCTATCCCATGCTTTTCTATGTTTTTTCTTTCTCCTCATCCCACTCAAACTTCATTTTTCTTCTCCATTCATTATTATAACGTCATCGAAATAAATTACAATACTTTTTGTCTTACTTGTCTTGTGGTATTGTTTTATTTATCATCTGTTTTTGCTCAGACCTGCAATACAATTTTTTCCATCTCCCCCTGTCTTTCACGCCGCCTTCGCCTGCTTCAGAAATCGATAAATCTTCGTCCCATCCGTTCTCCCGAACCGCTTCAGCGAACCAAGATACAGATCCTTCGGCTTTTTCTCCGCTTCTGTCAGTTCAAAAATTCTCGCGATCTCATCTTCATATTCCGTATCCGCAAAAAGAGTCTCGATCTTCTTTTTCAGGCGTTCTTTCCCGTCCGCTTTAGCCGGACTGCCTGAAAGGTACAGCCGGACTACAGAATGAAATCCATGGATCTCTTGGATATCTTCTCGCAGACAGCACTGTAAAAAATCGTAATTGCATCCGTATCATAAAGATAGTCTACACCATCCAGCCCCGCCTCTCGCACATTTTCATAATCAATCAGAAACTGCAGCTCATCCTTTTTTCCCATACGTCAAAGCTCCTCCTCTCCTGTACAATTCTCTCCTGTGTATTTTTCTTCCTGCTGTTCCTTGTACAAATCGTCCATGATCGCCAGTATCTTCTGTGCAGCATCCCACGCAATTTCTTCAGCTGGTCTGTCTTCCATATTCAGTCCTACCGCAAAAAGATTTTCGTTCATCTGTCGGTTCCTCCTTTTTTACATGGCATATAGCATATAATATATATTATATACTATTAATATACTCATTTCAAGATTTACCATTCATTTGTTTTGTATACAATATCTGCTGTCGTTTCCTGTCTGCAAAATTTGTTATTGTTTCCCGGATGACTCCTGTTCCCTTATCATCTGCTCAGTTACACTTATCAGAACATAGATCCGTCTGCTTTGTATTTATTAACGTCAGGATGAATTACAGGATTTTTCGTAACTGTTCCGTACCTTCACAGTTACGGTTTTTCAGATTATTTCCGCAAACAAAATAATCAAAAATATTTGGGACGTTTTTGCGGTCTCATCCGTCTAATATATGAAAGGGGGAAATGAGCATGGAAGAATTTGCTGAACTGGCTGAAAAGGCAGCCGGACATGATGCCGACGCCTTTACAGCACTGATGCAATCGCAGATGCAGAATATGTATAAGACAGCACGCGCGATTCTGGCAAATGAATCCGACATAGCCGATGCGATTTCCGAGACTATTCTCACCTGCTGGGAAAAGCTGGATCAGCTGAGCGACCCGGCCTGGTTTCGCACATGGATGACTCGGATTCTGGTCAACAAATGCAATGACGTGATCCGGCAGAGAAAAAATCTATGTATGCCAGGGGATGTGCCGGAGATATCCGCAGCGGATTCCGGATTTACCAATGCCGAATGGAACGAGGCGCTTGGCATGCTGGATGAAAAATACCGTCTCGTGCTGATGTTGTATTATGTGGAGGGCTATAAAACCAGTGAGATCAGTGCAATTCTGGAGGTAACCGAAAGTACGGTACGCACACAGCTGGCAAGAGGACGTGAAAAACTGGCACAGGCTGTTACAGGAAAAAAACGGAAAGCCACGCATGAGAAATCGCCGGATAGCATCCAACCAGTTGGACGGGATATCTACCGATCGCAGCAATAGCAGAGAGGAGCAGCCTGCGAATTCAATGCAGGACAAATAAGGGAGGCAGATGCGCTTATGAAAGAAATTAAGACAGAGCATTGGCAGACGGCTGAGTGCCAAAATGATTCGAATAAAGTCATCAGGAAGGAATGGGATCCCGGAGAAGTGATTGAAATACTGCGGGAGGACATTGAAATTCCGGAAGTTGTAAAACAGAAAGCGAATGAAGCCTTTTCCAAAATACATCAGGAAAAGGAAGCAACTGCAAATGAGGCGTTTTCCAAAACACGTCAGGAAGTAAAAACAACTGCGCATTCCGGGAGTCCGGAGGGAGAAACTATTTATAAGAAAAAGGGTGTCCGTAAACACGCACTGACCGTTGGAATCGCAGCGGCATGCGCGGTGATGATCTGCGGCGTAGGCGCGGTGGCCGCGTATCGGCAGTGGAGCCGCTCGGTAGAGAAGGGAATGCAGGCGGACGAAGAACAGCTCGCCAACCTGGAAGCCGAGCAAATGCTGTCCGTATCCGGAACATCCGTGACAGACCAGGGTGTGACGATCACCTCCGAAGAAGCCATTGTGGACAGCCATTATGCCTATCTCGTATTCAAAGTAGAAGGCTATATACTGGAAGAAGGAGCACAGCCGGAATTTACAAATGTGGATGTGAGTGCTTCTGATGGAGAAGATCTCTATCTGGAAGGAAGTGGAGCTACCTCCTGCAACTTCTATAACGGTCTGATCGTCGGCGAAAACGGAAGGGCTGTAAACGCGGATGGAAGCGAAATAAAAGAGGATGAGGATGGTAACTGGCTTCTGCAGTATGTGCAGGAAGACGGAAGTCTGGAATATTGTATTACCCTTTATTCCACAACAGAGGGCGCATTCATCGGAAGGGACTTACACATCGAATTTCAGGGTCTTGGGTCGTATATAGAAGATTCCGAAGAGGAAATCCAAACAGGCATTGACGGTACCTGGAACTTTGATCTGGCTCTGTCCGGTTCGCCAAACACAACAACCTTTGATTTGGATGCGGTGCTTGGAGACAGCGGCGCGACCGTGATTCAGGCTGTTCTCTCCCCGCTTTCCGCAACGATATACTATGAATTCCCTTATTCCGAATACACAGTCGAAGCCGAGGATGCAAACGGAATGACGCGGATCACCACTACTTTTGATGAAGCGCCGGCATTTCTCGGCTTCCGCATGAAAGACGGCACTGATATTCGTTATCTGACTGGCGGAGGCTCCAACGGCTATGATAACGACTGGAATGATATTGATAACGGTGAAATGCTCATTTACCGTGTAATACAGGGCTATGGACGTGTCATCGATGTGGATGAAGTCGAAAGCCTGCTGTTCCTGAAATCCTGGCCGGAAGAATCGGATGAAGGGGAAGCGGTGCTCACTGATGAAGATCTATATATAGTGTCGCTGCAGTAGTACAACCTCCCACCATGTAAAAGGGAAATAAACGCCTGCAAAGCAGGCGCCCTTAATATACTGTCGGATCCATGCTGCAAAATAACCAGGGCCTGAACAGCAGATGCCATTCAGGCCTCATAAAACTTAAGTTTTTTATTAGTCCATAAGGTTTACACAAATAGTTTATATTACAGGGACCTGCTGCGCAGAACCCTGTAATCAGATTGACGGGGCTATCGCCCCTTTTATCGGAAGTTCCTTACGGAACTTCCGATAAGCTATACTACCTCACCATACTCTCTGATCATAGCACTTTTCAAAACCACCCATTGTTTTCCAAATTTCTGCACATCAATTCCATTTTTTAGCTTACCATATACGACTGCTTTACGCAATGTACTTTCGTTTAGTCCCCATAAAAATGTCGCTTCTCCGAAGGAAAGCATTCCATCGAACTCTGTTTTTACTACTTCGCCATTACCCCAAAGTTCATCACATGATAAATCCAGATCATCATTCCAGATGATTCCGTATCCACCTACATCTACTTCTACAGAATAATATAAATCAACTGATTGCTGTAAAGCCCTGAATACTGGTATTTTCTCAAATAACGGATTAAGGTCGTACCTCTTTGTTACTCCTTCTGAAAACTGAACTATCAAGACATAATTTTCCGTTGCCGCAACATTTCTTATTTTATGAAACATATCGCTTCCTCCTTTACTCCAATGGAGAAATAGACTTAAATTCCTGAGTTTCCCAAATATGTAACAACTCCTCTTTGTGCAAAGCAATCCACTTTTGAACCATATCCATGGCTTTACCAGGCAAATGTCCTTCCAGCACTTGTCCTGTCATAAAATCAATTGCCGCAACATCCTCATTGTAAATCGCATGAATATGTGGAGGATTATGCTCACTTTGCAAAAAATACATTCTAATTACGATTCCATAAAACCTTGATAACGTCGGCACTTCTTATCACCATCCTTCCGCCGTTATATTGTATCACGGTATCGTGAATTATTCAATCGCTCCTGTCGAGATTTTTCGTTTTGACTGCCTTTACAACAAAATGTAAAATGTTGATATAAATTAATATTTTTAACAATTTAACGATAAACATTAAAAAAGTATTGACAAACATTGTTTCTGAGTATATACTACTGCATAAATTAACGATAAACATTAATTTTTTAATGAAAAGGAGCTATATCATGAACGCAAATAACGAGCTGGATAAAATGAAGAAATGGGGACATGCGCTGGACAAAATAACTCAAGTCATTAGCAAGATATTGTATGTGTTTTGTATCCTTGGAGGAGTAGTAATTTTAGTAAATATGGTCGGCATTTTTAATACTATGGGGCTAACTGTAGACCTGACCTGCTTTGGCCATACTATTAATTTTCAAGAGCTCTCACATCCTTTGCAAATCGCAGTGAGTTTATTACTGATTGCAATGCTGGTCATAACATGTATCATGGTTAACGCATTGGTTCATGCGTTAAGAGGTGTATTTCAATCAATAGCAAACGGCAGACCCTTTGAAGACAGCACTGTAAAAGGGTTTCGCAAAGCGGCTCTTTGGATTGCAATTCTTGGAATACTCAATGGAGAAATCTTTGGACTTATTATTGCCGCGCTGTGTCTGTTTCTCTCATATGTATTTCATTATGGAATGCTTTTGCAGCAGGAATCAGATGAGACATTATAAGGAGATGATTTACACATGGGAAAGATCATATTACGGCTGGATCGCGTTATGGCAGACAGAAAAATGTCACTAAAAAAATTATCATCTATCGTTGGCGTATCGAATGTGAATTTGTCCAAAATAAAAACAGGTAAAATAAGCGCAATACGATTCTCAACATTAGAAGCTATTTGTGAAGCGTTAGACTGTCAGCCAGGAGATATTTTGGAATATAAGAAAGACGAGGAACAGGCATGAAACGAATTTTAAAAATAGTGTTGCAGATTTTGGCAATTCTATTATTTGTGATACTTTGTCAATTACCAGGCGGCATTTGGATGGACTCATGGGAGATAAATAAGATTGCTCTTCCGCTGCACTATCTTGTTGCCTCAATCGTATATTTTCTACTGTTTTTCCTTGGATTTAAATATATCAGGAATCGTTTTTTCAAGAATATTGAAATTTATGGGCTGAATGAAGTGAAAATACGCAGGAGCTATCTGCTATACGGTATAAGTGAATTAATTTTATTCTATGCAGGTGCTATGATCATTGGAGGACACTTTGTTTTCCCTGAAATGGACAATTACCTGTTCGCGCAAAATGCGGCAAGTTTTCCCGGGACATTTTTAGTTGCTCCAGTCATTGAGGAACTGGTTTTCAGAGGACAGATTCAGGGTATTATTTCAAAAAATTATAACCGATACGCAGGAGTTATCGTATCTTCTCTTGTTTTTGGAGCCGTGCATCTCATGAATGGAGCCTTAAGTCTTATCAGCGCCTTACAGCTTATTATCAGCGGAGCTCTTGTAGGTATCATGTTCAGCTGTATTTATTTGTCGACCGGCTCCATTTGGGCAAGTATTACTGTTCATGCGTTATATAATGGCATCGGGACACTTGTTCCAGTGGATATCACAAGCACAAACGACTGGCCTGTCGTGTTCGTCTTAAATAGCAAAAGTCAGTTACTGACCGGCGGAGATTATGGATTTGACTGTGCGCTTACGACCGTTATCGGATTTATTATAATAACAGTTTTCATCCTGCATCGGGAATATAAAAAGAAACAATCGCAATCTATTCGAACTCGGCGAGCCCATCGCCATTCTTAACCTATTTGTTTAAGTTTTATGCGATTTTGCACCGATTTTTACTTCAATTACATCTGTTATTTTGACTTACTGATTTCCTGTTGCCACGGCGTTGCCGTATGATCACTCGTTATTTTCCCACATACACGGCATCATTTTTCGAGAGCAAGTACACACAATACTGATTCATGCTGATTCCCTCTCTTTTGGAGTGCTCTGCCAATGATCTGTGCAGGCTGCGCGGAATCCGCAGCTTAAACTGTCCGGAATAATCCTCCAGAGAATCCGGTTCCTGAATTTCTATTC
>JAJQIL010000022.1 GCA_021199235.1 Lachnospiraceae bacterium
AAGACTAAATTCAACTTTGCCCTTTTCGGAGTGGAATTTACTTTTTCACTTCAGTTATATAATTTTTTCACAAAACATTTAGAATTGCGGTATTGATTTCTATTCGGGAGCAAACTATAATGAGGGGAACTGGAAATTGAATTCTGTCACAACGGTTCTAAACAGCATATAGCCTGCTGTTTTGAACAATAAAACAACAATAAAACAGCATCGAAATGAAAAAAACACGCGTGCTGTTCAGGATCAGGTTTCCATGTTACAGCGAAATCAGGAGGCAACCGAATGGATAACAATCAAAATGATAACCGTCGAAATGACCGGGATCAGGGACCGAACAACCGACCCGGCAGGAATAATAATACCTTTATTATCTTTCTGGCGGTCACACTTGTCACACTGCTTATCATGGCGCTGGTGAACAGCAGCCTTGGAAGCGGCACGTCCTCCGTGGAAATTACGTATGATGAGTTTCTCGAACTGCTCGATGAGGGGCAGGTAAGTTCCGTTACGATTTATTCGGACGAGATTGAGATTACACTGAAAAGCGATGTGCTCTCCGAGTATCTCGGCTCTTCGTCGGGATCGGTGGCTTATTATACAGGCAATCCGGACGATCCGAATCTGGTGGCGCGTCTGGATCAGGCAGGCGTGTCTTTTACACAGAATATACCGGATACGACTTCGAACTACATCTGGAGTCTGATCTTAAGCTTTGCTCCGCTGATCATCATCTGGGTGATCTTCGCTTTTGCGATGCGCAGGATGACGAATGGAAGCGGCGGCATGATGGGTGTCGGCAAGAGCAAGGCGAAGGTATATATTCAGAAAGAGACCGGCGTAACGTTTAAGGATGTGGCCGGACAGGATGAGGCGAAGGAATCGCTGCAGGAAGTCGTGGACTTTCTGGAGAATCCGCAGAAGTATACGGAGATCGGTGCGAAGCTGCCGAAGGGCGCTCTGCTGGTCGGCCCTCCGGGCACCGGCAAGACGCTGCTGGCGAGAGCCATCGCCGGCGAGGCGAAGTGCCCGTTCTTCTCTCTGTCCGGTTCTGACTTTGTCGAGATGTTCGTCGGTGTCGGTGCGTCCCGTGTGCGTGATCTGTTTGACGAAGCGAAGAAGAACGCGCCGTGCATTATTTTCATCGATGAGATCGATGCGGTGGCAAAGAGCCGTGATACCCGCTTTGGCGGAGGAAATGATGAGCGTGAGCAGACGCTGAACCAGCTGCTTGCGGAGATGGACGGATTTGAGCCTTCCAAGGGACTGATCGTGCTGGCGGCGACGAACCGTCCGGAGGTACTGGATCAGGCGCTTCTGCGTCCGGGTCGTTTTGACCGCCGGGTCGTGGTGGATAAGCCGGATCTGAAGGGACGTGTTGAGACGCTGAAGGTGCACTCGAAGGATGTCAGCATGGATGAGACCGTTGATCTGGACGCGATCGCTTTGGCAACGTCCGGCGCGGTAGGTTCCGATCTGGCAAATATGATCAATGAGGCCGCGATCCTCGCAGTAAAGAAGGGCCGCAAGGCTGTCTCGCAGCAGGATCTGTTTGAGGCAGTGGAGATCGTACTGGTCGGC
Source organism: Lachnospiraceae bacterium (assembly GCA_021199235.1). Classification (GTDB taxonomy): domain Bacteria; phylum Bacillota; class Clostridia; order Lachnospirales; family Lachnospiraceae; genus Choladousia. The sequence continues at coordinate 1,579 of JAJQIL010000022.1, forward strand.
CAGGAGAAGAAGAACCGCGTGCTCAGCAAGGAAGAGCGCCGTATCGTTTCCTATCATGAGGTTGGTCATGCTCTGGTAAGTGCACTGCAGAAGGATTCCGAGCCGGTGCAGAAGATCACGATCGTGCCGCGTACGATGGGTGCGCTCGGCTATGTCATGAATGTGCCGGAGGAGGAGAAATACCTCAATACTGAGAAAGAGATCCGTGCGATGCTGGTCGAGTATGTGGCCGGACGTGCGGCGGAGGAGATTGTCTTTGATACGGTGACGACCGGCGCGGCGAATGATATCGAGCAGGCGACGCGGGTTGCGCGTGCGATGGTGACGCAGTATGGTATGTCGAAGAAGTTCGGCCTGATCGGTCTGGAAGTGACGGCTTCCCAGTATCTGGACAACCGTCCGGTGATGAACTGTTCGGACACGACGGCTGCTGAAGTCGATAAGGAAGTCATGCAGATTCTGAAGGATTCCTACGACGAGGCGAAGCGTCTGCTCACCGAGCACCGCAGGACCATGGATAAGATCGCGGAATTCCTGATCGAGAAAGAGACGATCACAGGCAAGGAGTTTATGAAGATCTTCCGTGAATGTGAAGGCGAGAAGAAGGATGAGGAAAAGACGACTGCAAGAATCGCCGAGCGGCCGGTGGAAGAGAATCCGCAGCCGGAAGTGAAAACGGATGTGGCAGTGCCGGAGAATCCGCAGCCGGAAGTGAAAGCGGAAGGGACTGATCAGATGAATCCGCAGCCGGAAGTGAATTCAGACGAAGCCGGTCAGGAAAAGCCGGTCGGAGAAGTTCCAGCATCATCTGTGGAGGCATCATCTGCGGAGGAAACAGATTCGGAAGCTGCGAAAGCGGAGGATAGCGATAGTCCAAAGAGCGATACGGACAATCTTTGATGAGGTTTTGAAAAGGGGCTTTATTATGGCAATATATGATGTATCGAACGAAATTTTGTCGGATCTGGCCTTTTCAAAAGAAGAATTGTTGGAATTAGAAAAAGCAAGATCTATACAAATTACTTTCGATGAGGATTGTCCAGAGACCACACCGGAAAAAGCAATGAGATTTAAACGGGTAAATCCATCAAGGCAGACATCAGGAGCTTAAAATTACAGGTGTTTTTCAGCTGCATAGCAAAAGAACCGTACTCCCTTAAACAGGGGCGGTTCTTTTATGTTGCGCTGCAAATTATTTTGTTCACAATTTTTTCAAACTTTTCACCAGAAATAAACACACAAAAAGATTATGCTCATGGCAATTATAGATATTTGTATGCAACAACAGGATCAGAAAGAAGCAACTGCATTGGCGCGCAGGGGTTATAAATTTTTGTGGTTTTATCGCAGTGGGAGGCAGCATATGGGTAATTACCGGATGTTATTTACAGGGGATAAAACATATATACAAAGGATGCCGCAGCAAAAACAGGAACGCGGCAGGAGTGGAAAGTCAGGGAAAAGAGCGGCTTTGAGCGGTCTTTTATCACTGGCTGTTTTTTTCACGCAGATGGCCGGATGCATGACGGTGTCTGCGGAGGCGGAAACGTATGAATATGAAGGGACGACGCAGATCGCCTCAACGGACTATTATGCGGAATTCAGTACTACAGCAGTGGATCTGATCGTTGAGGAGGTTTATGTATCTTCCGGGTCTTATGTACAGGAAGGTACCAGCATTCTTAAGATCACGGATGACAGTTATCAGAGTGCGATTTCTTATTATAAAGCGGCGATCATACGCGCTGAGAACAATCTGACGGATGCAGAGCTCACTTACGCGCAGGGCATGCAGTCAGCAGAATATACGCTGGAGCTGGCACAGGCGGAAGCCGACCAGGCGGAATTTGTCCGCGATCAGTCCGAAGCGGAACTGGAAGACACGATTGAGGAACATGAGGAGATTCTCGCCGAACTGGAAGAACGGATCGAAGATCTGGAAAATGGCGAGTATGACGATGACGATTCTTCTTCGAGCAGTTCTTCGAGCAGTTCTTCGAGCAGCTCATCCAGCGCCTCTTCTTCTGATTCTTCAGAGGAAGAGACGGAGAATCAGGAACAGACAAACGCCACGACTGAGTCGGAAACAGAGACCGAATCCGAAACAGAGGATGCAGCCGCGACCCTGCAGCTGGAGCTTCTGGCACTTCAGGCGCAGTCAGAACTTCTGGCAGAGTCTGAGTCTGAGCTGGAGTCAGAGCTGCTGGAGAAAAATGAAGAATACAATGAGATTCTGGAGAAAATGTACGCTCTGGAAGAGTATGATACTTCTGTTTTGGCAGGGGCCGGACATCTGGTATTGGATACGGAGGAGGAAACGGAAGAGGAGATGGATTTTTCCGCAAGCCTTGAGAGCGTATTATCAACGATGACAGGTTCTTCGGATCTGCCCCAGGAGACACTGGTGGATACTTCTTCGCCGATTTCTGTTGTTTCAGCGGATAAGGGGATTTCTGCTGTATCGGAAGATGCTGCGGATACGACAACAGAAGAAACTGAAACTTCTGCAACAGAGGCCGCAGAAGAGACGACCGGGGCTTCCGCCACAGAAGCAACGGAGGCAACGACGGAAGCGTCCGCAACGGAAGCCACAGAAGAAACGACAGAGACAGAAGCGACAGAGACAGAAGTGACTATTATTATAGAAGATATCGAGGAAGTGACGGATGCCGGCGATACCTCCACGGCGAGCCCGGAGGAGACTGAGACGGAAACTGACACATCAGACACAGCGGCTGATTCGGAGACGGAAGAGGATACTCTGGAATCTCTGCTTGCCGGGCTGTACGCGATGGAATCAACCAGACAGCAGCTTTATCTGGACTATTATGAGGTAATTCACTCAGAGGAGGATGTTGCGGAACAGATTGCGGTGATCGAGCAGCAGCTGGCCGCATTAAGCAGCTCGACAGCTTCGGGAATTTCATCTTCGGCGTCTTCAGGCTCTGCGTATGGCACGTCCGGAACGGGCAGCAGTGACTCGTCATCATCCACGGATACGAGCGATTCTGCGGATTCAGGTGATTCTACCGATACGAGTGATTCCACGGATTCTGGTGATTCTGCAGATACGGGCAGTACCACAGATACGGGCAGTTCTACGGATACGGGCAGTTCTACGGATACGGGCAGTTCTACGGATACGGGCAGTTCTGCGAATACGAACAGTACGACAGATACTTCCGGGACATCCGCTTCGTCGGGCAGAGATTCTGCTTCCGGGACTTCGGATTCCACGAGTGCGAGCGGCTCCGCGGCTTCCGGCATGAGCGGCAGTTCTTCATCGGATTCCTCTGACTGGTCTTCGGCACTTGCTTCGGCGATGGCATCCGCTTCAGGCAGTTCGGGCTCTTCCTCTTCGTCAAAGTCGGGAAGTACCGATTCTTCGACCATATCTTCTTCGGATGTGGCTTCTGCTCTGGCATCGGCAGGTACAGGAACTGACACGTCGTCATCAGCGGCGGCATCGACCGGCACGGATGTATCATCTGCGCTGTCGTCTGTCTCAGGAGGAGCCTCAGGCAGCGGAAGCAGCGACAGCCTGTTTGGAAATACGTATGATCTGTCGGAAGCGGAGACGGCACTGGAACTGACGGCGACGGATTCTGACGAGGCGGAAGAGGTGCTGGAGCAGCTTTATGAAGTGCTGGAGGATGTACAGCTTCAGTACGAGGAACTGATGCGGATTAAGACGACGACGGAGTTGGATATTCAGTATACCTATGACACGACGATCCTTGCCGGAGAGCTGGCGGAGATCACTTATCAGCAGACAGTTGAGTCGCTGGAAGAGGATCTGCAGTCCTATGAGGACGCAGTGACTGAACTGGAGGAAGCGCTGGAAGTCCTGCAGAATCTCGGGGACGGCACGGTGACTGCTGCGGCGGCGGGCAGTCTTTCTGCGGTTAATTATGAGGCGGACGATACGCTGAGCTCTGAGACTGCGCTTTACAGTATTTATGATACAGATGTAGTGACAGTGACAATTGAAGTGTCTCAGTATGAGATTGCAAAAATGGCGGTCGGTGATACCGTGAGCGTGGTGCTGTCCGGTTATGGGACTTATGACGGCACCATTTCTGAGAAGAGCACGGAAGCGGAAGACGGTACATCCCGTACGACAGTTAATTATCAGGTGGTCGTTTCCATTGATAACAGCCGCGGCTGGTTGAGCGCAGGTATCGGGGCGACGGTCACAGTGACGGCAGATGATGCAGCAGATAATACCGCAGAGATAATAGAATACGCAGCGGAGCAGACAGAAGACGCTGCGGACGCAGCAGAGAATGAAACAACGTAGCTGTGAAGATACGGAACAGGTATGAGACGACGGAATAAGGAGGCGGACGGCCATGGCCAACAGCAAAAAGCGTAAAAAAAAGCATCATTATCTGAGAAATATATTTCTTCTTCTTGTAGTTGTGGCAGCAGGAGCGGGCGCTTTTGTGGTCTACCAGGATCAGCAGACGACAGAGACGGAAGTGGCGACTTCCTATAAGCAGGAAACAGTGAAATACGGTTCCGTTATCACCGGCATTACGGAGAGCGGGTCGGTGACCTACGGCACTGCGGATCAGGAGTTTGAGGTGGCGGAGGTGGTTTCGTCATCGAGCTCCAGCTCGTCAAATTCCGGTTCATCGAGCAGTTCGGGCATCGATATGAGCAGTATGACCAGCATGGCTTCAACCGCTGCTTCGACTACTACCACCAGTTCATCTTCATCTTCGGGTTCCTCCACTTCTCTGGAAATCGAGGAGGTCTATGTAGCAGTCGGTCAGGTGGTTTCTGAGGGCGATGCGCTGATGAAGATCACAGACGAAAGCATTGAGGCTTACCGGGAAGAGCTGGAGGCGGCGGTCACGAGCGCGGAGCTGACCGTAAAGCAGGAAGAGATTAATGTTGAGACCAAGCAGGCGGAAGCGGATTATACGTATGCCACTTACATAGCGGAAGGCGAGACCGCGGAGGCAACCTATAACGCGACGATTACCAGTCTGGAAAATACGGTGACTGAGCTTGAGGAAGATCTTGAAGAAGCTGCGGAAGAACTGGAAGAGCTGCAGTCAGAGTATGATGACGGTGAAGACGTGGAGGACGATCTGGAGGACGCTCAGCTGAATTATGATACGATCGAGGCGAATCTGGAGATTGCGAAGAACAATCTGACGACGCAGTCAATTGAAGCAAAGCAGACCTATCAGAATGCCATGACCAATTATGAATATGCCGACCAGCTTTATGAAATTGACACGGACGGCCTGACGGATGATCTGGAGGATGCGCAGGATACACTGGAGGAGGCCGAGGAGGCCCTGGCGGAATTTGAGGAGCAGATCGGCGACGGCGTGATCTATTCCGAATATTCCGGGACGGTGATGTCGATTTCCTACAGCGCGGGAGACAGCCTTTCCAGTGATTCGACGGTGGTGACATTTTCGGATTCGGACGCAGTGACGATGACGGTGGCGGTTTCCCAGAATGATATCGCGGATATTTCCACAGGGGATGCGGTGTCGATTTCTCTGACTGCGTATGAGAATGAAACGTTTGATGGGGAAGTGACGTCGATCTCCACATCGGCGACGACCGGTTCTTCAACGGTAAATTATGAAGTAACGGTGACGTTTACCGGCGACATCAGCAAGGTATACGCCGATATGACCGGCGAGGTGACATTTATCATGAAAGAAGAGGCGGATACGCTTTACGTTTCCAACCGTGCGGTCTATACGGACGGAGCGACTTCCTATGTGAAGGTGTTAAATGACGATGGGACGATCGAGGAAGTGACGATCACGACAGGCTATTCCAATGGCACGACGGTCGCGGTGACCTCCGGACTTGAGCAAGGGCAGACAGTGCTGATAGAAAGTCAGGTGACAGAATGAGATTATCAGAGCTTTTAAGGCTTGTCTGGCTGAACATCAATCAGAACCGGTTTAAAACCGTGATGACATCCATCGGAATCATTGTAGGAGCGGCCACGATTGTGATGGTGATCGCCATCGGACGCGGAGGACAGATGGATGTGGCGGAGCAGTTTGCCAGCCTGAATGCCGGATCGATTGATATTACCTATGACTATGCGGGTGAGGAGACGTCAGCGGGAGGAGACAGCAGCTTTTCTTTTTCTGATTTTGGCAGTTCGATCATGAGCAATTTCAGCAATCTTTTTGGCGGAGGAAATAGCAGCGGCCGGGGTTCCATGGATTCAGGCAGCAGTTCATCATCCGCAGATACCTCGTCCGGCAATTCCGCTTCCGGCGGCCGGGATATGGCGATGGGCGGCGGCATGACGATGGGCGGAGATTTTTCCGCCGATGCTTCCGGGGACAGCGATGCGTCGGGAAACAGCAGCGGCGGCCGGGGCAATATGGGTAATTTTTCTGATTTTTCCGACAGTGACATCAGCGATATGGCGGAAGCGTTCGCGAGCGGCGAGATGGATATGAGCGATATCGAGGAAATGTTTTCCGGCAAAGCGGACGGCTCCGGGGATGAAGAGGCGGAGGACGCCGACGCTGCGGATGACTCAGATGCATCCGGTGAAGCTGCGGAAGAAGGGGAAGATGCTTCCAACGAAGCAGGTTCGGAAAGAAGTCTGGAAGATGCGGCTGAGCCAGAAAGCGGCTCCGCGGAGGAAGAGACAGAAGCTGCGGCCGCAGCGGTTGCTGTGGATGAGGAGGACGAATCCGAAACAGATTTAACGGACGACCGTCTGAATCAGGAAAATATCATTCTCACGATTGACGATGTGGAAGACATCCAGACCTTTGTGAGCGGTGTGGACGACGCGACGATTTCCTACACGTCACGTACATCGGTCGAGGGCGGAGATCTGACCGAGGCGGAGACCTGGACGGTGGCCGGAGTATATTACAGCTATTACACGGTCAGCAACCTGTCCATGGCGGAAGGGGAATTTATCACGGACGACGAGAGCGACAGCTGCTCCAGAGTCTGCGTACTCGGAAGCAGTGTGGCGAAAGAATTGTTTGGCAGTGCTGCGGAAGCGTATGGAGAAACGCTGTATCTGGACGACCGCGCTTATGAGATTGTCGGTGTGCTTTCTTCTTCGTCTACGGTATCCGGCAATATCACGCCGGATGAAGCGATTTTTGTGCCGTATGAGACCGGCATCAAATACATTACGGGCGAGGACATCAGTCCGGTGATCACTGTGATCTGCAATGACGTTAATCTGGTGGATACGGTAAAAGAGAATGTGGAAACGGTTCTGGAGGAAAATTACAGCACAGCGGAATTCACATTTTCCGATGCGAGCAGCAAGCTGGAAGCGGCAGAATCTTCGAATGAGATTCTGACCATGCTGCTCTCGGCGATGGCGGTGATCGTTTTTATCGTCGGCGGAATCGGCATTATGAACGTCCTGTTCGTTTCCGTCAAGGAGCGAACCGGCGAGATTGGTATCCTGAAATCGCTTGGCGCGTCACGAAGCACGATTTTGTTTGAGTTTCTGTTTGAATCGGCTGCGATCAGTCTGATCGGAGGATTCCTCGGAGTCGGAGCCAGTTTTCTGGTGACACCGATCGTGGAATACAACGGAATCCGCGTGGAGGCGAATATCAATGCCTGGGCGGCGGCGCTTGCGTTTTCCGTCCTGACCGGTACAATTTTCGGATTTTACCCGGCCTGGCAGGCTTCTAAACTGGTGCCGGTGGAGGCACTGAATGCGGACTAAATGCAAGCGCCGGCCGCGTCAGAAAAGCGGAGAAAAGAGGAAAACTATGAAAAGAAGATCTTTGAGCCTGCTGCTGGCAGCGGCGATGACAATTTCACTGACCAGCTGTGAGAGTGTAAGCGAAGTGGCCGGTTCCGCGCAGAGTGCGGTGAGCGGCGCTGTGGGAACCGTGAGTGAAAAGCTGGGTTTTTCGAGTGAAGAGACGGAGACGGAGCTGGCCGAAGGGCAGCGAAAGGCAACGATTCAGGTAGTCTCGATCACGGGCAATGAACTGACCTATATCGAAGAAACTGAAGAGGAAGCGGAGACGGAGGCTGAGAGTGAGACCGAGACCGGGACAGAGAGTGAATCTGAGACCGGGACAGAGGCGGAGTCCGAAACCGAAACGGAGAGTGAATCAGAGACCGGGACAGAGGCGGAGTCCGAAACCGGAACGGAGAGTGAATCTGAGAATGGGACGGAAGCGGAGTCCGAAACCGTGACGGAGAGTGAATCTGCGACCGGGATGGATACCGTTTCCGGTAAGGACGATGAAACGGAAATCGAATCGGAGACAGGTGATTCTGAGACTGCTTCAGGTATGCCGCAGGATAGGAATATGCCTGACAGCAGCACAGATGATTCATCCGGGCGGGACGGTATGCGCGGCGGCCAGATGGGCGACCGGGATATGAGTGATATTGATATGAGTGATATTGATGTAAGCGATATTGATGTAAGCGGTATGGCGGAAGCGTTTGCTGACAGCGATATTGACATGGACAGTATAGCGGAGGCATTTTCAGGCGGTGATGTGGATCTGAGCGATATGGCGGAGGCATTTTCGAGCGGCGACGTGGACCTGAGCGACATCGCGGATGTTATGAGCGGCGATACCGATCTTTCCGAACTCGTCGGCGAAACAGAGCAGGAGACGACGACCGTGTATCTTCCGGTTGGCGTGACAGTCTACACTTCCACCGGAAAAGAAAAAACCTTCTCCATCCTGGAGGCAGGAGATGAGCTTGAGGTACTTTTTGAGACAGATGCGGATGGAAATGAAGTGATCACGAAGATCTGGATCGTGAGCACAGAGTAATATTTGTAACTGTTCAGGACAGTATCGCGCATTTGTTGCGAGGTGTGCAGAAAAGCGTAAATATTACTATAGTAAACGACGTAAGTCGTTTCTGATAAGTGAAATAGATTGACAGTGAGGCGGAATATATGGGTCATATCATAGAAATGCGCGACATCGATAAATTTTACCAGATTGGCAATTCACAGCTTCATGCTCTGAAATCAGTTTCACTGGATGTGGAGGAAGGGGAATTTCTGGCGATTCTGGGGCCGTCCGGTTCCGGAAAAAGTACGCTGATGAATATTATCGGCTGTATGGATCATGCGGACGGCGGCACATACATTCTCGATGGGATTGAGGTGCACAACGCGAAGGAACGGCAGCTGACGCAGATCCGGAATGAAAAGATCGGATTTATTTTTCAGAAATACCATCTGATCCCGACCTACAACGTCGTCCAGAATATCGTGATGCCGCTTCTGATGCGCGGTATGACACTGGACGAGGCGGAGGAAGAGAGCGAGGATATCATCAATATGCTGGGTCTTCAGGATCGTGTGCATCATAAGCCGCGCGAGCTTTCCGGCGGGCAGCAGCAGCGTGTGGCGATCGCGCGTGCCCTGGTCGGAGAACCGGCAATCCTTCTGGCTGACGAGCCGACCGGAGCCCTTGATCAGGGAAGCGGAAAGGAAGTGCTGAAGCTCTTTCGCCGTCTGAACGAGATGGGAAACACCATCGTCATGATCACACATGATCTTGGCGTGGCGGAGAACGCGAAGCGTATCGTGCGGATCATTGACGGCGAGCTGCATGATGAGTAAAAGAATGCGAGCTACTGAATACGTATTGCGCAGAAAGCTGCCCGGGTCCTGGACCCGGGTTTTTGCCTGACTCAAAATGCAAAGAGAATTTCCCTGACTGATCAGGGCCGGAATTTGCGAACAAAAAGAGGTTGACAAATACGGGTTCACGAGTTACCCTATTTATAGACTTGTTATCCTAGTGACTAAGTGGGGAATGATAATTATTCAGGACAGGACCTCGCACTCGCTGCGAGGTACGTATGAAAACGCATATTTTACAGGAAAAAGTCCCATCGCGCAGCGATTTTAAATGGACTTTTCCAGTAACTGTGAAGGTACTGAACAGTTATGGGGAATGGAAGAATGAGCAGAATTTTTGACAGTATTACGGATTTGATCGGCGGTACGCCGCTTTTGAACCTGAAGCGTTTTGCAAAAGAAAAGGAATTGAATGTCACGCTGCTGGCGAAGCTGGAATATCTGAATCCGGCGGGCAGTGTGAAAGACCGGATTGCGAAATCCATGATAGAGGATGCGGAGCAGAAGGGTCTGCTGCGGGAAGGAAGTACGATCATTGAGCCGACGTCCGGCAATACCGGAATCGGACTGGCTGCGATTGCAGCATCAAAGGGCTATCGGGTGATCCTTACCATGCCGGAGACGATGAGCGTGGAGCGCCGGAATATCCTGAAGGCATATGGTGCCGAAGTGGTGCTGACAGACGGCCTGAAGGGGATGAAAGGTGCGATCGAAAAGGCAGCGCAGCTTGCGGAAGAGATTGAGGGCAGTTTTATCCCGGGACAGTTTGAGAACCCGGCAAACCCGGCGGAGCATCTGCGTTCGACCGGTCCGGAGATCTGGCGGGATACGGATGGTGAGGTTGATATTTTTGTGGCGGGCGTCGGTACCGGCGGCACGCTTTCCGGGGTCGGGGAATATCTGAAGTCCCGGAAGCCGGAGGTACAGATTGTGGCAGTGGAGCCTGCGACATCTCCGGTGCTTTCCGGAGGCCGGCCTGGTGCGCATAAGATTCAGGGAATCGGAGCAGGTTTTGTCCCGGGAACGTTGAATACGGAGATTTATGACGAGGTTCTTCCGATTGAAAATGAAGACGCGTTTGAGATGGCAAAAGCGCTTGGGAAGACGGAAGGCATTCTGACCGGCATTTCCTCCGGAGCGGCTCTGCAGGCGGCGGTACAGCTGGCAAAACGCCCGGAGAATCAGGGTAAGACCATCGTGGCGCTGCTGCCGGACAGCGGAGACCGTTATTACTCAACGCCGCTTTACGCAGGAAAGTAATCATTTTTGTAACTATTCATGACAGTACTTCGCACCTGTTGCAAAGTACGTGTGATATCGTGTATTAAGCTTTTTTGGATCGTAGTTGCGGCGTCAGAGCGATAGCTGATTGCAAAAGGAGAAAGAGGAAAATGAGGATTTCAACAAAAGGAAGATATGCGCTTCGTCTGATGCTGGATCTGGCGATCAACGACTTCGGCGAGCCGATCCGCTTAAAAGATGCGGCCCGAAGGCAGAATATTTCTGAAAAATATCTGGAGCAGATCATAGCCATTCTGAATAAAGCCGGCTATGTACGCAGTATTCGCGGTCCGCAGGGCGGTTATGTGCTTGCAAACCGCCCTGCAGACTATACTGCAGGTATGATCCTGCGGCTTACGGAAGGCAGTCTGTGTCCGGTGGAGTATGCCGAGGATGGCTCCGACGGCGAGGCAGACAGCGCGACTTCCATCCTCTGGGATCGCCTGAACAACGCAATCAATGATGTTGTAGACCACGTGACGCTGGAGGATCTGCTGGAATGGCAGATGGCGAAAGCGAATTCCTACGTGATATAAATCGTTTACGCAAGCCCGTATTTCTTTTTCAGTTCCTGGATTTCCGCACCGATTTTAAGGATTTTCGCTTCCGCTTTATCTGCGCGGAGCCGTTCCCGCTCGGTGTTTTTTTGTTCTTCCAGGCGTCCTTCTAAACGTCCTTCTAAACGTCCTTCCAAACGTCCTTCTAAGCGTCCTTCCAGGCGTCCTTCCAAACGTCCTTCCATACGCCCTTCTTCCACCAGAAGCTTTCCAGGATACGTCATGTTCATCCCTCGATTCATCTTCAGGCTTTAGTTTAATCCATATTGCTTCTTTAACTCTTTTAATTCGGCGGCCAGCTTTCGGGCATCGGCTTCTGCTTTATCTGCGCGGAGCCGTTCCCGCTCAGTATTTTTTTGTTCCTCCAGGCGTCCTTCCAGGCGTCCTTCTTTGTGGCCTTCCAAGCGTCCTTCTTTGTGGCCTTCCAGGCGTCCTTTTTTACGCCCTTCCAGGCGTCCTTCCAGACGTCCTTCTTTACGCCCGTCAGCTACCAGCAGTTGTCCGAGATATGTCATTTTGACCCCTCCTTTGATGCTTTCCAGTTCGTTGTGATTGAGAAACTTTGTTGCCATAGCATAAATAGCGGCTTCTATTTTCTGGATATCTTCGTGCGATACCTGCTCTGCTTTCGAGACAATCTCAAAAGCATTCTGAATCCGTTCCAGCTGGGAGCTTTCTCCGCCATATACCGGGAGCAGCGGCAGCACGACCAGATCTTCACGGGTAAGTAGTTCTTTTCTGTTGACTTTATCGCGCAGCCTTTCCAAAAGCTCATCCGCATTGCGCTCGCTCATGATAATAGCCTGCACCCGGTAGGTATAGAGTCCTTCCTTTAGTTCTGTCATGGGATGCTTAATCTTTCCGGAAAACAGTACGTATGTAGTCACAGGTCTTTGCAGCAGATAGCTGAGGTTGGCCTCATAGGCCCGGAACCTGCGCAGATCTTTGACTCCGCCATTCGTGGACTGGAATTCGAAATGCGCTATGCTGCCGTCCTCCATCAGGAGATTAAAATCCTGATACCCTTTTTTGAGATCAAGATGTATTTCTTCGGTGGGAGCAAACGCTTTTACTTTCTGAGTGATTCCAAATACCGGCAGCATTTCTTCCGCGAAGAATTCCATCATCGTCTTCATCACTCCATCTTCAATCTGGTTAGCAGGACTGTCATCATTTGTATGGGATAGCGGCAGTTGCTTCGCCCGGATTGTATCTTTGCCGGAACTGTGTTTTTTCCTGACAGATCGCTTTCTTCCTGTCATTTATTTTGTCTCCATTCTACAATAAAACGTGCTAAATTACAATTGGTTTTTGAAAATTAATGAATTACTTTTATCCGAATAGCAAACGGATAAGGCGATTCATTTTTCTTTTGTAGAATAAGGTAAATACTAAGGCTGCATCAGGTTGGAATGCTTTGATGGAAAGATTATTGAGAATGAGAGAGACTGCTGTCGTCCAAAATGTCTTTTGAGCGGCCGCAGGGATTCTGATATTCAGGAAATGCGATTGCGTAAAAACGCCCATCAAAGTCTTATATGACTACAATATATCATCTCAAAATGTGAATGTCAACACAAAAAAGAATAAAATATATTATATATTGACTGAAAGATATACGGACATTTTTAGTCGGTCCTTTATTACTGTGTTTGTTCTGACCTGATCCGTAGATAATATTTCTGACTGATGGTCCGTTATATCTCTGACTGCGCTTTCCGCCAGCCTTTACAATTTCTGTAAATTATCGTATAATGCGCAGTGTTTGTGAAAAGAGAGCAATGGAAGGATGAAAAATTTGCAGGTTATAGAGACATTCGGCCACTATGTGGAAAAATTGAGTGATACCGACCCGGCGAAAGCGCGGGTTCTTTTAAAGACAGGCTGGCAGGCTCAGAATCTGAAGTTCCGGTTTACGCCGGATAAAGAGCTGCTTCCGGCAGACCAGTATCTGGCGCGGCTGATGATGGATACGATGCTGCAGCCGTTGAAAAACCCGGATCAGAGTGTTCTGGTCAGTGTGTTTACGCCCTGTGAGCTGATGCAGGAGGTGGGACTGTTTCCGTACAATGTGGAGAGTTTTTCCTGTTATCTTTCCGCTTCAAAAGCGGAGCGGGCGTTTCTGCAGACTGCAGAGGACTGCGGTATATCGGAGACGCTCTGCAGCTATCATAAGACTTTTATCGGAGCAGCGAAAAAGGGACTTTTGCCAGCACCGCGCTGTATTGTCTATACAACGCTTGCGTGCGACGCGAACCTGCTGACGTTCCGCGAGCTGGCGGAGCTGTACGGGGTGCCGTGTTTTGCAATCGATATACCCGCGTGCCGGCCCAACGCGCCAATTACGAAAGATGACGGGATGCTGTCGCCGGATGACGCGAACGTAGCTTACGTGGCGGAGCAGCTGCGTGAGCTGGCGGCTTTTCTGGAGAAACATACCGGTAAAAAGATTAACGAGGACTGTCTGCGGGAACGTCTGGCGCGGAGCAGACGGACGCTTGCAAATTATGACCGTTTTCAAAAAGAACGGGTGGATAAATATATCCCGGCGGATCTGGTGTCGCCGCTGTACTGCGGCATGACCAACAATATTTTACTGGGGACAAAAGAGGAAGAGGCTTATACGGAAAAACTGCTGGCTGATCTGAAAAAGGCCGGTCCGGCGCGGGGAAAGCGCATTTACTGGATGCACATCATCCCGTTCTGGTCAGATGCGGTGAAGGAAGTATTCCGGCTGAATGAAAATGCGCAGATTGTCGGCTGCGAGCTGGCGCAGGTCGCGAATCTGGAGGCGCATTCGGATGATCCGTATGAGGATATGGCGATGCGGCTGCTTTATAATGCATTGAACGGCAGCATCAGCCGCCGGATCGATGCGGGCATCCGCCACGCGAAAGAGACAAAGGCAGACGGCGTCGTCTGGTTTAACCACTGGGGCTGCAAGCATACGCTCGGCGGTTCACAGCTTGCGAAGAAACGGTTTGAGGCGGCCGGTATCCCGACCCTGATCCTGGACGGGGACGGCTGTGACCGGAGCCACGGCGGTGAGGGACAGACATCCACGCGGCTGGGAGCTTTTCTGGAGATGCTGAACGCCGGCGGCGCAGAAGTGCCAGAAGCGTGAAAAACGCGGCAAAGCCAAAAGAACAACTCAGGTAAGAAAGGAAACGGTTTTGGAAAAAACGTATTATGTCTGTAAATATACGCCGCTGGAGCTGCTGGCGGCGTTCGGCGGTGAATGTGAAAATCTGAATACGATGCCGGAGGGCTTTGATTACGCGGATGAGATCGCTCACCCGAATATCTGCGGGTTTGGAAAATCGGTGCTGGAAGCGGTGCTTGCCGGACAGGTAAAGGAGCTTGTGCTGGTCAATTGCTGCGACACCATCCGCAGCGTCTATGACCTGCTGGAGGACAGCGGACAGCTGGACTTCCTCTATATGCTCGATATGCTGCATACTATGTCGCCGGTTTCGGCGGAAACCGGCGACGCAGCCCGCGCCCATCGCCTGAAAGGCGATTCTCATGGCGCGGGTATCCCGGGGAACGCAGCCCGCGCCCATCGCCTGAAAGGCGATTCTCATGGCGCGGGTATCCCGGGGAACGCAGCCCGTGCCCATCGCCTGAAAGGCGATTCTCATGGCACGGGTATCCCGGGGAACGCAGCCCGTGCCGATTCTGCCTGCAGCCGTGAACGGGTCGCGGCGCAGCTGAAGGATCTGGCGCAGAAATATGGCGAATACAAGGGCCGTGAATTCGATTATGAAGCGTTTCGCAGGGCATTTCAGCCGAAGGAACGTACACAGGAGCCACATCTGGCGGTGCTCGGTGCGCGCATGGGAGATGAGCTGTTTGAGATGACCGAAAAGAGTATGCCTCTTCCGGTCGTGAACGAGACCTGTGTGAATAACCGCTCGGTGGCGTGAACGTTTGCGGAGCCGCAGGAGTTGGGCGCTGGCTCTGGTAAGGCGGCTCAGAGAGATAACAGCAAGCTGCTGTGTCATGAAAACGGCCTTGCAGACGCGGAGCAGGAAAAATCCGGAATGGCAGGTGAGGCGGCCTGTTGTGATAACTTTGACGCCCTCATGGACTGGTATGCGGGCGAGCTCTTAGGCCAATTGCCCTGCATGCGGATGCTGGATACGGCCGGGCGCAAACAGCTTTATCAGGATCCGTCTTTAAAGGGCATCATTTATCATACTGTAAAATTCTGTGATTTTTACAGCTTTGAATACGCGGATATTAAGTCGCACACGGATGTGCCGATTCTGAAAATCGAGTCGGACTATACCGTACAGAGCAGCGGGCAGCTGCTGACGAGACTGGAAGCGTTTGCGGAGAGTCTGGAGCTGAATCCGAAGATTATGAAAAAAGTTTCCCGTCCGGATTTATCTGGCGGAAAAGGTGATGGAACAGGTCTGGGCGGAAACACGTCAGAAGCGGACGGCGGCAGCGGTTTCGCGCGGCAGCACGAAAAAGGAGCGCATATGGGAAAAGGATATTTTGCGGGAATTGACAGTGGATCGACAAGTACGGACGTGGTGATTTTAAATAAGGAAAAGGAAATCGTGGCAGGCATCATCCTGCCGACCGGCGCAGGCGCGGCGATTGGTGCGGAGCGGGCGCTGGAGCAGGCGCTGGAACAGGCGAAGCTCAGCCGCGAAGATATTGACGCGGTGGTCACCACCGGATACGGGCGCACGGCGATCCAGGTCGGAGATAAAAGCATCACAGAGATCACCTGCCACGCGAGAGGCGCGCATTTCCTGAATCCGTCTGTGAGGACGGTCGTCGACATCGGCGGGCAGGACAGCAAGGTGATCCGGCTCGACGCGGACGGCTCCGTGAAGAATTTTGTTATGAACGACAAATGTGCGGCTGGTACCGGGCGTTTTCTGGAGATGATGGCCCGGACGATGGAAATGACGCTGGATGAGATCGGAAAAGCGGGACTTTCCTACGATGAGGATATCACGATTTCCAGTATGTGTACGGTGTTCGCGGAGTCGGAGGTCGTTTCTCTGATCGCCCAGAACAAAAAGCCGGACGATATCGTCCACGGCCTGAACAAGGCGGTCGCGGCAAAGACGGCAGCGCTCGTAAAGCGCGTCGGCGGCGAGGAAGCCTACATGATGACCGGCGGTGTGGCGCAGAACCAGGGACTGGTAAAAACTCTGGAGGAGCGTCTCGGCACGAAGCTGATCATCAGCGAGAAAGCACAGCTCTGCGGAGCGTTAGGTGCGGCGCTGTATGCGGCGGATATGGAATGAGACGGCGGAATTTGCAGCGGATATGCCTGAAAGTTCTGTCAGGTATAAGTATTTGTACAGGAAGAAACCTGCTTTACAGAAATCATATAATTTCAGTGGCAATGGAGTGATTTTTGTAGTAGAATAAGCATAACCCTTGGGCAGGCCGTTTTGCCGCCCATAAACAGGCTGGATTTTATGTCCGGATAAGACTTTCGGGCAATGATTTTAAAACAAATATAAAGGAGAGCATTATGGCAAAGCGAGGCGGTTTTCAGGGCGGAATGCCCGGAAATATGAACAACCTGATGAAACAGGCGCAGAAGATGCAGAAACAGATGGAGGAGAATCAGCAGGCGCTTGAGGAGAAAGAGTTTACAGCGACAGCCGGAGGCGGCGCGGTAGAGGTGACTGTTTCCGGAAAAAGAGAAGTGACGAAGGTGACGCTCTCGGAAGAGGTCGTGGATCCGGACGACATCGAGATGCTTCAGGATCTGATCGTGGCTGCGACCAACGAGGCGCTGCGTAAGGTAGAAGAAGAGGCGGCTGCCGTGATGTCGAAGTTTACAGGCGGCATGGGCGGACTTGGAGGATTCGGATTCTGATGGATTACTACGGAAAACGGATGTCGAAGCTGATCGAGCAGCTTTCCGCACTGCCTGGTATTGGCAGCAAATCCGCGCAGCGTCTGGCTTTTCATCTGATCCATATGCCGCAGGAGCGCGTAAAGCAGCTGACAGACGCGATCACGGACGCGCGGGAAAATGTCTGCTATTGCAAAGAATGCTGTACGCTGACGGATCAGGAGCTTTGCCCGATCTGCAGCAATCCGGCACGCGATAAAAAGACAATCATGGTAGTCGAGACGACCAGAGATCTGGCTGCGTATGAGAAGACCGGAAAATACGAGGGCGTGTACCATGTGCTTCACGGCGCGATCTCTCCGATGCTTGGAATCGGCCCGGGCGATATCCGTCTCAAAGAGCTGATCAAACGCCTCGAGGGTGATGTGAACGAAGTCATCATCGCGACCAATTCCAGTCTCGAAGGCGAGACGACCGCGATGTACATCAGCAAGCTGATCAAGCCGACCGGCATTAAGGTTACGCGCATCGCGAGCGGCGTGCCTGTCGGCGGCGATCTGGAGTACATAGACGAGATGACGCTGCTGCGGGCGCTGGAGGGACGGGTGGAACTGTAGAAAAGCTTTCTTTCACCCGCACACATCCAGAATACATTTGCAGATCTGCTCTGCCATGGACATGATCAGGGACAGACGCACGCTCTGCAGCACAAGATAGGGTCGGCTGCTCTGAGCTCCGGCAATACCGGTGATGGAGATATCCCCCACCGCCGGTAACTCTTTTTTGACGCCCATACCGGGGCGTATACTTCCGGAACGGATCAGCACGGAGCCCACTTTATACTGACATCCAAGAGAAGCATCCACAGCGATTATGGCGCTGTCCGGGTGCTCTTTTTTTATCTGTGTAAGCGTTTCTGCCAGATTGCAGGCATGCACAGGTGCTTCCAGAGTGCCGTAAATGGCCAGAGAATCACCGGCACTTTTTTGAAGAAGACTGCCGGTGAGCGGCCCCAGGCTGTCGCCGACAATCCGGTCGGTGCCGATGCAGAGGATGACCGGATTGCCGCAAAAAGGCTTTGCGGCGGCCGCTAAAAGCTGTGCAAGCTGTTCCGGATCAAGCGTCTGAGGTTCGTAGCATATATTTGATCTCCACAGGCTGTGTAAGCCGGTCTGGACGGAAGCAATAGCAGACATATTCATTCCTTTCCGCAGAATGCCGAACACGTATTTGTCGGGAAATTACTGTGGCAGTGTATTTCACAGTAGAATAGTACTTTCCCAATCAGTTAGACTATACCGTCTTCTTTTTGGGACGACCTCG
>JAJQIL010000136.1 GCA_021199235.1 Lachnospiraceae bacterium
GCCAGATCGAGGAACAGAAAGGCCAGATCGAGGAACAGAAAGGCCAGATCGAGGAGCAGAAAGGTCAGCTTGAGGAGCTGAAAAGCCAGATTGCGGAACTGAAAAGGAAGCTGGCTGCAAAGGTTGATTGAGAATGGAAGCCGAGAGGAAGTGACTGGAGAGAGGTACATCATGGAATCTGCGAAAACGGATGAACTGACGGAACGCTATTTATCAAACTTCAAAAAGGCGCTCTCATGATCCTGGTGCCGGAACAGGTAGCCCTGTGAGATCAGAGTATCATTTTTGAGCGCGACGAGATTGATGTCCGAATTCATGGCACTGGCAATCTGCTGGATGTCATAGCCGTTCTCAATATAGTTCAGGATTTCCTCATCCGGAAGCGAGATCTGGGAAGCGAAGACATTGGCTTCATATTCCATGCGGCTGACGCTCATATCAAAAATATTAAATTCCTGAAATCCACCATTGGACATGGCCGCTTCCCGGTGAAGCTGGTCGTGTCCTATTTCATGGAGAAGCACAATATTCTCAAGAACCGGATTCAGGCCGTCTTTAATGAAGATAAAACGGTTATTCAGAATCACCTTGTATGCGCCTTTTTGTGAACGAAAGTCCCTTGGAGGCATGATGATGATACCCAGGGCGTCAGCAAGCTCTCTGGGATTTCGTGTCTGATATTTGTCATAGAGCCGGTTGGCGAGGGCAACGATTTTACCGGTTGGTGAGCCGCACCATGCAGAATCGCGCTTTTGCGCGAAGGTGCGGCCTTCATCCATGATCCGCTGTCGCGAATCACGGACAGTAGTTGGTATTCCCATCAGCGGACATCTCCTGTCTATTGATACTTTTTCGGAGTAAATCTCTGGTTATTCTTCTTGGCTACCCAGTAGGCATCCTGGATTGCTTTCATCATCTCGTCTTTATCTTCCTCGGAGAGTTCTCCGCCGGCGAAGCAGCCGGTAACCTCTGCTATGAGCTGCTGCGCCTGTTTTTTCCCGCGGCTGCCGTATTGCTCTGCAGCTTCGGAAATGAATTCAGAATCGCGGACATTTGCCTCTGTGTCAACCATCAGCAGATCATTCACATCGCAGGACAAAGCTTCCGCCAGCTTTTTATATGTATTTCTGTACCGTGGATAGCTGTCGCCGGATTCATAGGAATGCAGGGTCCTGGTCGAGACTCCGACGGCTTCTGCGAGTGCGGCCTGCGAAATCTTCTTTTCTTTTCGAAGCTGTCTGACTTTTTCTCCAAACTCCATAATCAACCATACCTTTCACAATAAATAAGAAGATGAACTTCATATAAAATTCAAAAAGCACTTGACATATGAACTGCAACTTCATATAATTGACGAAGAACAGGAAACTAAACTTCATGTACAGTATAAAATGAATTGCATGGATTGTCAAGAAGTGCAGGTAAAAAGTTTTCCGGCTTATGTGAAAGCTTTTTGGACTTTCAGAATATGGTTTTTCAAAGGAAGTGATTTTATGAGCGAATGCTGTTATGCGGGGGTGCAATCTTCTGGAATGTTCGAATTTCAGGGAGCGGAACAACCAGATCGGCGGACACAGGGCATAAATGGAGGATTATGAGTGGTATGGATGACTACGGAGATATTTTGCACTGCAGCAGGCCGGTTTCTTTTAAAAGGAACCCGATGCAAAGAGCACACCGCGCCAAACAGTTTGCTGCTTTTGACGCACTGAAAGGATATGAGGAAGCAGTCCGTGCGCAGGAGCGGCTCTATGAGCCATATCAGGAGCTTTCTCCGGATAAATCAGAAGAGATAGACCGAAAATTGCACCGGATACACCCTCATGACCGGATACGCATAACATGGTTCCAAAGCAGGAACGATTCCGATAAAGAGGTTGGGAATTACATGACCGAAAACGGCGAAGTACAGATGATTGATGCGCAGGAGCATATATTGCTGGTCAATGGGAGATTGATATTATTCGATGACATTACAGATTTGGAGAGAGATGAATTTGAAACTAAAAAAGTATTAAAAAGAAGGTGAAAATCCTCCAGGTGCTGCGGAACTGAAAAAGGAGCGGGCTGCTTTTTCTGATACAGGATGTCTTGTAATTTGTGATTTTGCATGATAGAATAAAAAACAGACAGGACGTTTGCACTGGTAAAACGCTGACAGGTTGTTGAAGCATTGGAGGTGAAGCAGGGATGGGATATTATCTGAATCCGGAAGATGTTCTTGAATTGTATAGGGGAGAAACGGAGAAACCCTACTTTGTAGATAAAACAGAGATGTTATCAGAAATGATTACGTTACTGGGGCAGGGACGAAACTACATTTCCGTCACAAGGCCGCGGAGATTTGGGAAATCTGTGGTGGCTGCGATGATTGGCTCTTTCTTCGGAAAAGGCGTAGACAGTGCAGAAGTGTTTTCGCATCTTAAAGTGGCTGGAAATCAGGATTATGAAAAACATTTGAATCAGCATAATCTGATTTATATCGATTTCAGCAAGGATGTATCAGAATGTACCTCGTATAAGGAATATATAGGTACAATAAAGATGCGTCTGGTGGATGATTTAAAAGAAGCGTATCCAGAGGCGAAGATTCGGGAGAGAGATTCATTGGGAGCTATTTTACGCACAGTTTCCCTGGCGTATAACAACGAAAAATTCCTGATGATATTTGACGAATGGGACTATGTATTCCACAGAACGTACTTTACAGAAGATGACAGAGGCAAATACACTGCTTTTCTGGGGGATATGACCAAAGGCAGGGCATATGTCGAGCTGGCATATCTGACCGGCGTCCTCCCAATCAAAAAATACTCCGCCAGCGATACGATGAATCATTTTGACGAATATAACATGGCAAACAGCAGTATGTATGATGCATACTTTGGATTTACCAGTGAAGAAGTAGATGAACTATACCAACGCTATCAGAAGAATTGTGTCAGACCGGAATTTTCACGGGCGGATCTGGCCAGATGGTATGACGGATATCAAAGAAAAAACGGCAGCAACATATATAATCCGAATTCGGTTGTACGTGCCCTCGCTCGCGACGAACTCAATAACTACTGGGCGAAAGCCGGGGAATATGATGAGCTGAAAGATTATGTGCTGGATGACGTGGATGGCGTGCGGGAGGCGGTGATGCTGCTTGCGGCAGGTGAACCGGTAGAAGCCGATATATCCGAATATGCCACCACTGCGCCTGTCCTGGAAAAGCGGGATGAAATCCTCTCCGCCATGGTCGTATACGGATATCTGAATTACTATGATGGCTGCGTGCGCATACCGAATAAAGAACTTGAACTCGAATTTGACAGGATTATACGGACAGAGCCGAGATACAGTTACATGCGCGAACTGGAAAAAGAATCCGCACGCATCCTGCAGGCGACGTATGACGGCGATGAAGAGACGGTCGGAAAGGTACTGGCGATCGTGCACACAACGGAATCTCCGTTGAAAGCGTATAATAATGAGGCCGAGCTGTCTGGAAGTGTTAAACTCGCTTATATTGCAGCCAGAAATAAATATAATATAGAACGGGAAGATCAGGCAGGAATCGGATACGTAGATTATATCTTCTATCCTCATAACCGTTCCGATGATGGCATTATCATCGAGCTGAAAGTAGATGATTCCCCGGGGACCGCGCTGCAGCAGATCAAAGATAAAAACTACGCCCTGAAGTTTCAGGGGAAGATCGGCGAACAGCCGAAAACGACGGGCAGAATTATTCTGGTCGGGATCGGCTATAACCGCAAGGACAAGGTACATCGGTGCAGGATTGAGGTCGTGTAGAGCATATGGCTGATAGAGAATGGAAGTCGAGAGGAATCGACATGAGAAAGCTAAATGCTCAAAAGAATATAGCAGAATAAGGTGAAATAAAAGAGGCATCCGGCCTGCTTAAATCTGAGCGGGTTCAGGATGTCTTTTTGCGGCATTGTGGAAAACTGCGCGCCCCTTTGCAGAGCCTGTTGATAAAAAATGAGTTGTCCACTCAAACTAAAAGCGTTAAGTACAAACGAAACTCATTAAGCAGAGAGATATCGCACAAAAAAAGTTGAAAAAATTATGAAATTTGTGTTGAAAAAATCCCGAGAACGGATTATGATAAACACAATGACGACAGAATCTCCTGCGGTCTCTTGTCTGCATATGCAGAGATTACGATGAATAAAGAACCTGTATGTGTGGCAGGAAACAGCGGGAGAAAAGGGCGAAACGCAACAAACGAACCGTCAATTCAAAAGAAGTCCGATCGCGTTGTGTGAGAGGATATTCTTTTAGAAGAGAAGAAAAAGAAAGGGGAACAAAAACTATGCGTAAAGGCAGAAAAACCACGCGGGGGGGCGAATCCTTGCAATAGTACTGGCCATGGCTATGGTACTGCAGCAGGCAGGGATCACCACACTGGCCGATGACGGCGCGACTCTGGCCGCCGAGACCACAGTGACAGAAGCCACCACAGAGGCGGCAGAAAGCAATTCAGAAGACACATCTAATGATACAACTGCGGCAGCAGACTCGTCTTCCGCGACGACCGAAGCCGCATCTACAGAGGCGTCCACTACGACGACGGAGGCGACTGCGGAAACTCAGGCAGCCGACACTTCCGATGCGGATGTGACAGCAGACGAGAGCGCAGATCCGTCTGTTTCATCCAACAGCGATGCGACGCCGGAACTTTCTATAGAAGAAACAAATTCCGATGAAACGACAACAGAAGACGGTTCCGAAGAGCCGACCGAGGCCGTGACCGAAGAAGCTGCAGAGGCAGAATCCGGGGAAAGCACCGGGGCGGAGAATGAGACCGAGGATGTGACCGAAGCAGAGGCGGCGGAAGCAGCAGATTCTGAGGACACTGCAGACGCAGAAGCCGAGGATGAGACTGATGCGGAAGCGGAAGCAGCAAAGACTTCCTTTACCTATTCGGATGAGAACGTAGTCATCACGGCAACGGCATCCGAAGCAGCAAACTTCTCACAGGATACCGAGCTGAAAGCAGACTACATCGAGCCTGGCAGCACTGCGTATGAAGAAGCAGTCAGCAAGATCGAGAGCCAGCTAGGCAGCAGCCTGGGGCTGACCGGCGAGAACATCGAGACAGCGTACTTACTGTACGATGTCTATTTCCTGTCCGCTGATGGCGAGCGCGTAGAGCCGGAAGCCGGAACCGTGAGCGTGAGCATGGTATTCCGTCAGGCAGTGGACACCGGACTCACCGGTGAGATCACCAGCAAAGCGGTTGTGCATATCAAAGATGGCAGCACAGCTGAGGTCGTGACCGACTTTGCCAATGTCAACGCAAATGGTGATGTGACTGCGATGGGATTTACGCAGGACAGCTTCTCTGAAACTGGGCTGGTTCTTGCGAGTGAAGGGGAAGAAGAAGATAACAATGGCAGTATTCCTAAAAGTACGGATCTCAGTAATTTTGTTACTTCTGCTATCTTTGCTGGAGACGGTGTAAAAGAGGTAGATGGTGATAAAATTACAATTGTTCCGGATACATCTTTCTCCCTGCATTTAGCTTTTGAAGAAGGGAAAAGCTGGCAGTTTGATGATTCGGGAGTATATACGTATCAGCTGGATTCGTTTTTCACTGTATCCAGTTCAGACGCTACCGGAACTTTTGATATGAAAGTGAACGTAGGTGGGACGGAATATATAATTGAAGGAAATACATTTTCTATTGATTTATCAACAAATACTATCACTGTATATTTTAATAAAGATGACCCAAACTATGATAAGCTTGTGGCATGCGCAGACGCTCAGTTTACGATAGACCTGCAGGTATCAATCAGTAATACTGAAGAAGATACAGAAATTAAATTCAGTGATGATGTTGTTAAAGAAATTGTCATAGATAGAACGAGTGACCTTACGGTGAACAAGACCGGTTGGGTGGATTCTTCGAATGGGAAAATATGTTACAAGATTACAGTTACATCGGAAGGTACAAATACAAATGTAACTGTTAATGATATTATTTATGGCACCGCTCTTACATTTGATGCAGATTCTGTTAAAGTGGAGTCTAATAAAGTGGATTCTGTAAGCTATACTGATTCCACAGCAAGCGGAACGAATGGATTTACGTATGTAATTGGTTCCATGTCAAATGGTGAGACAATTACTATCACCTATTCTGCAGATATTGATTATACAAAAATTACATCTAAAGTTGGCGATACAGAGATTAATGGTACAAAAAATGAGACGGTAAATAGCGTTGAGGTTTCCAGTACTGAGGACACTGAAGGTGAAGAGCAAGAGCTTGATTTCGCAGGCCAGGTTGGATACAATTGGATTTCAAAAAGTTTGTATTTAGATGAAGATAATAATGGACAAATAGATGAAGGTGAAGATGGACAATCTGATCCGGTAACGGAGAATGGAAAGACAATGGTTACGATGTACTGGGTGGTAGAATATAATTCCTCCCGACTGGTAGACGTATCCGGAGCAAGCATTACAGACTCGATAGCGGAGAAATCGATAGGAATTATGAGCTATACGGGTACTGGAATTAAAATTGATGTTTATGATGAAAATAATGTTTATTTGGAAACAAGAAATGTTTCATGGAGCGAACTGACTACCATACCAGATGGTGATGGTAATATTATTTCATGGACTTATACAATTCCGGATACGGATGGTAAGTATCATTATGTTATTTATTATGATACGAAAGTGGATGTTACAGGAAACATTGAAGATGTTTCTGTGGAAAATAATGTAACAGATGATGCGGGAAATTCAGCCGGTGCTACTCCGAGCGTAGATGTTAAGAAAAATAAGGTGTCGGCCGAAAAGAAAGTGGTTTCAAAATCTCAGGAGGAAATTACGTGGTCGATTACAGTTCAGGTACCGGCTATTGGTTTGGACTCTTTGGTTGTGAAGGATACTCTTCCGTCGACCTGGATAGAAACAGAGGGAGTTTGGAAGCAAGTATATGATGCGTATAAAGAAGGCTCTCTGATAATTGAAGGTTACGATGAGAATAAGGAGAGCTATAAGTTTGAACCCTCAGAAGATGGAACGTATTTTACCATAACATTTTATAAGTCTACCTCAACACAGGATGATACAACGGAAGGATTGTATAGTTCGGATGATGGAAGAACAATTACGATTACTTTCACCACGACAAATGGCTGGAGCACAGGAACACATACAAATAGCGGCATAGTTACCGCTAATGAAAAAGAAATAAATATAAGTGCGAGTGCGAAAATAACGGAGACATCAATTACAAAAAAATCCGCAGATGAACAGACAAAATGGGAAAATAATGTGAGTTATACGGTATATGACTATGATACCGTAACGATAGAAGGCGTAGAGTATACGATATTCAAATACGAGTTGTTGCTGTCCGGTGTGGATTCAGATATAACAATAAAAGATTGTTTTAATACGACTTATCTTAAGGCTTATCAAAATACAGATTACCTTAAGGTATATGGTGGCAGCGAATGGTATCAGGGAAATTCTTCGGATGATACTGTAATTACAATTACAGATACAGAATATGGTGCAGATATCAATATCTCGAAGTTTCCGTTGACAGAGGAAGATAAATATTATGATTATTATAAGATATGCTATGCGCTGATCGTTAAAAGCGAAGATGCACAAAAGGCATTGAATACTGCAGCTATGACAGGCTCGGTGGAATTAAAAAATACAGCTACGTGGGGCAGTGTTTCTTCTGATGAGGTAACTGTAGAATATGATTATGAAGCAATAGATAAGACTATTATTGATAATGCGGATTATGATAATAATTATGTTGCTACATATCAGATTACAGTAAATTCAGGGAAGGCAAATATTTCATCCGGTGATACAATTACTGTGACAGATACGATGTCAAACTATCTTCGTTTTGTATCTGGTTCTTTGACAGTAACAGTAGATGGAGAAACGGTTTCGACTCCGAATTACAGTATTGAAGGTCAGGTTCTTACTGTCACTGTTCCGGATGAGAGCAAAGTTGTTATCACATATCAGGCAAGAGTTCTTGGTTCTTTGGATGATGTGATTGAGTGTTCAAATACAGCTTCTATTGAAGGAACAAGTAAGAGCAGTACCAGTGAGAAAACGGTTACAATTGATAAGGTGGCCGAAGGAAGTACATCATTACTCAGCATTAATATTTATAAACATGCTTATGGCAGTATGAGTACTGCGGTCGCAGGGGCTATCTTTAAGCTGTATGAAGTGGATGAACAGGGCAATTTTACTGCTGTTAAATATACAGTGGGAGAGAATAAAGGAGAAGAAGTTACCTATACAACAGATGAAAATGGTACTTTTACTGTTCAGGGTAATCAAGATAAGTATGGTTGGGCTTTGTGGTATGATGATACGTATTGCCTGATTGAGCAGTCAGCGCCTGTTGGATATGAAGTAGATGATACTCCTATTTACTTTGTAATTACAAAAACAACACCTTCCTCTTCGTTACAATATTTAAATGGAGATACAATTAACGTATCAAATAAAGTAGAAAACTTCTATATTATAAAGAAAGATGAGGATACAGGAGCTGTTCTGGAAGGGGCGGTATTTACTCTCTATTCAGATAGTACCTGTCAGACTGCTGTTGCGACTGCGACATCTAACAAAAACGGAATTGCTTCCTTCTCTGGTCTGGGTGCAGGAACGTATTATTTAAAAGAGACTACATCTCCGGAAGGCTACAAAGATAATACTGGTGTTTATGAGATAACAATAACGGATGCTCTTGAAGTAAACTCAAGTGATTTGAATTTCGTGAAGGAAACAAATACCAATGCATCAATCGTGACCTACAATGCAGAAGTTGGCAATGAGCATGAAACAGGTACGTTAAAGATTGAAAAGACGGTATCCGGTAACAGTGCACCGAATGAAACAGGTTTATCTGCATCGAAGAAAGTACAGTATACAGTAACTGTGACGGCACTGGATGAGAATGTTTCATTGAAGGACGCGACAGTATCAGATGCAACACAGGTTACGAGCAGAACTGATTCCGCGATTGTCTTTACGTTCACCGCAGGCAGTACGGTGACTATTACGGATCTGCCGACAGGAGAATATACAGTTGTAGAGACTACGACTGATTCTGACAAATTTACGCCGAAATACACCGGACTCACAGCAAATGCCAATGATGTGGAGACGGTCACGATTGAGGCTGAAACTGAATCCATCGTAGGAATTGAGAACCAGTATCCGAACGTCGGAAAGCTGGTGATTTCTAAGACTGTGGCTGGTAGTATCACAAGTACTCAAGATTATATTGCGGACAAAGAATATTCATTCTACGTTAAGAATACAGATTCCGGTCTGTACTATGACGAAAATGGAAATTCGTCTGAAAACGCAGTTGCGATTATAGTTAAGGATAAAGGCAATGTGACTGTGTCCAACCTGCCGACTGGCGATTATCTTGTGACGGAGGTACTCAGTTCCGCTCATGTAGAGAAATGGGGCGTAAAGGTAACAAACAACAGTGCTACCAGTGAAGGAAACAGTGGCGTTTACAATGTTACGACAGGCGCTTCTATTTCTGCAAAGTTTACGAATACCTATACAACCGATAAAGGCAGCCTGGAGATCACAAAGTCTGTGACCGGAAATGCATCGAGTGATGATTATAAGGATTTCATATATTATTTCACCGTATCAGACGGCACTTATTATTATGGCATAGATGGAACAGCATATAGTTCAACCAAATATGAGGGAGCGGTGCTGAGCGTTAAAGCAAATCAGACGATTACTTTGAAAAATCTGACCTTAGGAACCTACGAGGTAAAGGAGGTAGATACAGGTAAGGTGCAGATTGCCGGTTATAATCTGACCGTAAAGGGCGAGGGCAGTGCGACGATAGAAAGTGCAACTGTAGCTGCTACGAAGACAATTGAAAATAATTATACACTGAAAACTGGCAAACTGACCGTAGAGAAGCAAGTGACCGGCACCGCGACTGATAGCGGTGAGTATACAGTGACTGTAACTGCGGCCAATACTAATATCAGCAGGGATCTGAGCAGCGTGACGGTGAAGGATTCCACCACCGGTGAGGAGCTGAATAATACTACTAAAGTTTATATGGATAGCGCTTCAAGCGGTGTAATCTCTTTCACCATCTGTAAAAATGAAAGCGTAACGCTTGAGAATCTTCCTTATGGGAGCTATACCGTTTCAGAGACTAATACAGAGGGAACGTTTGAGACAAAATACAAGGTAGGAAACGAAACGGAGACAACAACTGAACCGGATATCGAAATCGATGGTGAGACCGATCAGTCCGTGACCATTCGGAATATCTATACAAGCCTGACTCTTTCGAAGAAAAAAGTGGGTGGAAATTCATCAGATGAATTTACTTTCACAGTAACTCTGAAAAAGGGTGAGGAAGCATATGTCGGCACTTACATTGATGAAAATGGTAAAAAGCAAGCTTATAATAGCAATACAGGGATAACTGTAAAGCTGAAAGGCGGAGAAACAAAGAGCATCTCCGGAATTCCTGAAGGCATCACCTATACCGTTAAAGAGGAAGATGCAGTGGGCTATATTACCGGTGAGGTAACGGATGGGAAAGCGACGGAAACATTCTCATCTGAAAATACGGCTTATTCCGTAGAGTATACCAACCGCATAAAAGCAGGCAATCTGGAGATCACCAAGGTAGATGAAAATGGAACTGCCATTACATCAGATACGGCAAAGTTTATTCTCTATTATGTGGATTCATCAGATGTAAAGCACTATCTGGTGAGAGAGGGAGTTTTGACAGATGGCAAGCTGACTACTGCGCCGACATGGACGGTGGAAGAGGATGATGCTACGACATTTACTACGTCTACAACAGATGGAAAAGTGACGATCACGGGTCTTCCGTATGGCATATATTATCTGTTGGAGACCGAAGCGCCTGAGAATTATACAGGCGAAACAGATCCGATTGCAGTGGAAATCACATCTTCTGCAGAGGACACAGTTACCGTTAAGAAGAATGTGACAAACACTTTGAAGGTAGGCAACCTGACGGTTTCCAAAACGGTTGTGGCGGACAGCACGACAACAACGACTGAGCCGTATACTATCAAAGTAGCTACAAATAAAGGTTTAGGAGTGGATCTGTCAAAGGTAGTAGCTGAGGTGGTCGCTGCAGATGGTACTATAGCAACCATGGATCGTGATGATATCCAAGGTGCAACAGCGGATTCCAGCTACATTACGTTCGAAATTAATGCGGGCGAAAAAGTTACTCTCTCTAACTTGCCGATTGGCAGCTATACGGTAACTGAGATTACTGGAGAAAATCCGGGGTATAACACCACGTATGTACGCACATACACGGTGGATGAGGAAGGTACTCCGACTTCTGCAACGGTGACATCGGATGATGAGGCTGCGGTCTCCGTAACGGATTCTTCATCTGAATCCGTGGAGGTCATCAATGACTATCCGGTATCCGTAGAATTTGATGTCACGAAGAACTACAATCTGGACAGCTATCCGACGGATGGCGATGCATTCAGCTTTACTCTGACTCCGCTTGGAGGAACAGTGGAGAAAGAGAATACTGAAGAAACTGTTACTGCGGTTAATGTGCCGACTCCGGGAAATACAACTGGTGTCACAACGAAAGTGACGACGGATGACGATGCATTCAAGGATGGTTCGAACTTTGGCTCAATCAGCTACGACGCGGACAATGCGACCTATTACTACAAAGTGACAGAGACCATTCCGACTGGAGCTAATGAAAACAATATTTACAACAGCATCCAGTACGACGCCACTGTCTACTATGTAAAAGTGGAGATCACGACAGAAAATAATGAGAAGAAAGTCCAGATTTCCTATTACAAGGACAGTGATGGAAGTGTTGAAAAAGATTCTGCGATAACTAATAATATATCTAAACTGGCTGACCTGCGTTACGTTGATGCTGGCAGCACGGTTGAGTTTACTGTGTTCACGAACAAGATGCTTGGCAGCCTGCAGATTACCAAGAAGGTAACCGGCGACACATCACAGACTCTTGATGGTTATGAGGTAACAGTGACAGCCTCGGATGTAAATGCAGATCTGTCGGCTGTAACTGCGGTAGACGATAATAAGCAAACAGTTAAAGTGGACGTTAATGGTAATGTGCTGACGCTCACGGTGAAGAAAGATCAGGTAGTCACTCTGAATAACCTGCCGTTTGTTACCTATACTGTAAAGGAGACAACGAACAGCAGTGTGGGCAGTGCGGCAACTAAGTACACGGTGGATGACGATACGAGTACGCAAGAAGCAATTATTGAAATTAACAAAGGTAACTATACAACTACAAAGTTTGCAACAATCACGAACGTGTACACTTCGCTGAAAGTGACAAAGAGCGTAAGCGGAATTATTACAGCAAAGAGTAAAGGATACAGCGTAACAGTAACTGCTGCAGATACAAATGCAGATCTGAGCAAGGTTTCTGTTTCCGGTGCAGCTAATGACAACAAGTATACGGTTGGCGGCGAGGAAGAAAATGCCAAGAACCAGATCAGCTTTAATGTCGCAGCCGGTGAAACAGGAACGGTGACCCTGACTGGTCTTCCGCTTGGCACTTACACAGTGACAGAATATTATGCGAAGGAAGACGGCTACACACTTGTAACGACATACGATCGAACCATGACGGTTACGGATTCGGAGGGAGTAGAGAACGTAACTACTGCAAAAGAAGAAGATTCCGTATCTGCACAGTATGGAGACGATGGCGGTGCGGCCGAAGTAACAATTACAAACACCTATACATCAAAGAAGACACAATTGACTGTGACCAAGGTATGGGACGATGGCACCATCAAGAATCTCAGCCATGATGGCATTGAAGTTCAGCTTGTCAGAAGCAGAAAGGAGAATGGGGAAACAAAAGAAGAAATTGTCGGATCTGTTACCCTGAATGACAGTAATAACTGGACTTACACTTGGGATAACCTGGATGTGATGTATGACAGTGGGGTTGAGTATACCTATTCTGTGGAAGAAGTTACAGTAGATGGGTACACGAGCAGGATTACAGGCAGTTCAATTTCTAAAACGGAAGTAGATACCGGTAAAATAGCAGGAACTACGAACGTAGATGAAATTTATGATTACACCATCACGAACACCATCATCACCGGTTCGCTTACCTTAAGCAAGACGGTGGAGGCAAAGAACGCAATTAACACTGAGAAAGTGTTCACTTTCACTGTGACGCTAACGGATGATACGCTCTCTGCGTTGGAGAGTGTGACCTTTGATACAAAGGACGGTGCTGGTAATACAGGGACAAAAGAGTTCGAATATGGTGTGGCAACGGTTGAGCTGAAACATGGCGAAAGCCTGACTATCTCAGGTATCCCGGCGGAAGTTACTTATACAGTGACGGAAGCGGATGAGGATGGCTACACACCTGACAAGAGCACGTTCTCAGGTACGATTGTCTCCGATGCTGACGTGGCAGATAATAAGGGTGAGAGCGCAACGGCAGCGTTTGTGAACACCTACTCCGCATCCGGCACCCTGACCCTGGAAGCTGCGAAGACCCTGACCACCACGGAGACTCCTCTGCAGGCAGGCCAGTTCACTTTCACAGTGGAGGGCGGCAAGCTCACGGAAGCAATCACAGTGACCAATGACGCAAACGGCGACGTGACGTTTACGGATGGTGAGGCTTATACCGACACCTATGATGAGACAGACGACGGCGAGACCTATATCTACACCGTGAAGGAAATCAACGACGGAGCGGATGGTTATACCTATGACGATGTAATTTACACCGTGACGGTTGAGGTATCTGACAACGGCGACGGCACGATGGGTACGAAGATCACCTATGAGTCTTCAAAGACCGGCACAGTTGGCGGCATGGCATTCAGCAATGCTTACACGACAGACGGACAGATTGTTCTGGATGCGCTCAAGACCTTAAGCGGCCGGACGATCGAGGCAGAGCAGTTCAGCTTCAATATCGTGGAAGTGGACGCAGACGGCACGGCAGTTTCGAACGGCTACACCGGAAGCGCGGCGAACAACGCGGGCGGCGAGATCACCTTCCCGGTGATCACGTACAGCCAGTCCGGTACGTACTATTATAGGATTACAGAGGTAAACAGCGGTAAGAGCGGTTATACCTATGACAGCAGCGAATTTATCGTGACGGTTGAAGTAACAGATGATAATGCGGGCAATCTGACCGCGGAGATCACGGGCATCACGAAAGACGGCGAAGCTGCGGACGCGGTAGCGTTTGCGAATACGTATGACGCGACCGGCACCTTAAGCCTTGCGGCGACGAAGACCCTGACCACTACAGAGACGCCTCTTAAGGCGGGACAGTTCCGCTTCACGGTGGAAGGCGGCAAGCTGACCGAAGCAGTGACAGTGGCCAATGATGCAGACGGCAACATCACGTTTGCGGATGTGGACAGCTATGAGCTCTCAGATGTCGGCAAGACCTACACCTACACGGTGAAGGAAGTAAATGACGAGGCAGCTGGTTATACCTATGATGACACGGTCTATACTGTGACTGTGACGGTATTCGATAATGGCGACGGCACGCTCGGCACGGAGATCAGCTATAGTTCTTCGAAGACCGGCGAGGTAAGTGCGATGGCGTTCAGCAACAGCTACGCGGCGGAAGGACAGATCGTCCTCGAAGCAGCGAAGACCCTGAACGGACGCCTGCTCGAAGAAGAGCAGTTCAGCTTCAATATCGTGGAAGTTGACGCGGACGGAGCGGCTGTGGAAGACGGCTGGACCGGAAGCGCAGTGAACAACGTGGCCGGTGAGATCACTTTCCCGGTAATTACCTACACGAAGTCCGGCACGTATTACTATCAGATCACTGAGGTGAATGGCGGAGCGGCTGGCTACACCTACGATGACACCGTTTACACCGTGATCGTCATCGTGACAGACGACGGAGCCGGAACGCTGAATGCGGAAGTGACTGGAATCCTGGCAGACGGTGAAGCGACGGGCGCGGATGCTGTGGCATTTGTGAACACCTACACGGCTGAGGACACAGAGATTATCCTGAAGGCGACGAAGTCCATGGCGCGTATGGATATCACACTTGGAACCTTTGAGTTCGAACTGAAGGATGCGAGCGGAAACGTGATCGGAACCGCGACGAACGACAGTACAGGAGCAGTGGTATTCAGTGCCCTGACTTACACGCAGGAAGATATCGGCAAGACCTATACTTACACAGTAAGTGAGAAGGCCCAGACCGGTACCGGATATTTCTTTGACACGACAGTTTATACAGTAACCGTAACGATCACCGACAACGGCGACGGCACCCTGACAGCTGCGGCGACGGTAACGGACGGCACGGCAGCAGAGGCAGCCTACACCGATGCGGCGATGACATTTACAAATGATGTGACCTCCGTTAAGACCACCAAGGTGGACGCGACGACGCTGGAAGAGGTCGCAGGCGCGACAATCCAGATCCTTGATAAGGACGGCAAGGTAGTTGACGAGTGGACTTCCACGACAGAGGCACATGAGACGACCAGTCTGGTACCGGGAGAGACCTATACACTCCATGAGACCGTGGCTCCGAGCGGATATGACATCACCGCGGATACGACGTTCACCCTGAACGCGGACGGCACGATCGACACGGCCAATACCACAGCCACAGTAAGCGATGGAGTGCTCCTTGTAAAGGATACGATGACTGAGACGGAGACCGAAACGGAAACAGAGACAGAAACGGAGACCGAAACGGAAACAGAGACAGAAACGGAAACCGAGACAGAAGCCAGAACGGCGGAGATCCAGGTGACAAAGAACCTGCAGAACTCCAACGGAGACACGCTGTTCGCGAAAGACCAGACCTTCTACGTAGGCCTGTATACGGATGCGGCATGCACGAACCTCTACGCGATGAAGGCGATTGAGTTCAAGAATGCTTCCACTTCGACCGTGAGCTTCACGGATCTGGAGACCGGCAGGACTTACTATATCGCAGAGTGCGATGCGAACGGGACGGCCCTTACCTCCGGAATGGAAACCTTTACGGACGGCTCGGTATACTCGCCGAACTTTGGCGACAATGCGACGACGACGACCGTGACGGTATCAGACGGCGGCGTAACGACAGTGACCTTCGCAAACGAGTTCTACACAATACCGAAGGGCTTCTACATGGAAGGCATCCTGACCATCACGAAGAAGCTGCTCGGCGCGGACGGCGCGGCACTGAATTCGGATGAGACGTTCTACGCAGGAATCTTTACGGACGCTGCCTACACGACACTGGCACCGACGACAGTTGGTACAACACAGGCAGATGCGACCGTGGAGCAGAACATCGTGGCCCTTTCCCTGAACGGCGCCTCCCAGGTGAGCGCGTCAGTGAAGGTATCCATCGCGGACGGCGGCAGCGTGACGCTGTACGTGACCGAGGTGGACGCGGACGGCAACCCGGTAGACGGAGCGGAAGGATTCGCGTACACGGTGAGCGTGGACAGCACGGAAGTAACGCTGAATGATACGAACCGTGCCATGACTGTGACGATCACGAACCAGGAGATCGAGGAGACATCCGAGGAAGAATCCGAGTCCGAAGAGTTCGAGTACGAGGAAGAATCCGAAGAGGAATCCGAGGCAGTACAGACGGGCGATGAGACGCCGCTGGCATTCTACTTCAGTCTGATGCTGATGGCAGCAGCGGTACTCATGGCTGAGACCCGGAGACGCCGCGGACGCAGAGAAAATGATTAATGTTCGCAAAAATGAATCACAACTGTGTCCGGCCATAATGAACAGGAAGTGAAAGACCGGACACAGCGGAAAAAACAGCAACAGAAAAAAGAATCTAATAAGAATTCAGGATGGCGCAAAACAGGCGCCATCCTGTTTTAAGAAGACAACAGATAAAATATTGATCTCTATCAGGCCATTGATGAGATGAGTGCGGCCGCAGACATCTGCAAAAATCGACGTAGCTGCTGTGGATGCCGCGGCCGCAAAATTACAATAACCAGGATGAGGAATATACTACAGTGGCGGCAAAAAAATTATGGACGGAAGAGGAAGTACAGATCCTGCAAAAATGGTATCCGCAAGAAGGGATCCATGTTGAAAAACGCCTCCCGGACAGGAACCGGAGTATGATCACCCAGAAGGCCCGTTCCCTGAACCTTTCTGCTCCGGTGGATAACTGGAGTAGTACAGAAATTGATATTTTGAAAAAATGGTATCCGACAGAGGGCAGCAAAGTAACAGCGCGTCTGCCGGGAAAAACGAAGAATGCAGTCCATGCCCAGGCACAAAGGCTCAGACTGACAAATAAGAACAGATGGAGCGAAGCGGAAGAGGAAATAATCCGCGCACTTTATCCGACGGAAGGTTCTTCTGTAGCAGACCGCCTGGATGGCCGCTCGAGAGAATCCGTGCGCATTCATGCGCAGAAGATCGGGGTTCGCAGGAAAAGTATTTAAAAAATAAGGAACCAATGCAGGCATCAGTTCCTCGGTATATATTGCAAAATAATCATTTAAAAAAGTAAATTCCATCACTGACTGGAATTTACTTTTTTTAATGATAGTTGGTGCTTTCCGGCCTGATTTTGCTTTTCACAAGAGACGGATTGTGATAGAATGCAGACAGGAGACAAAATGTTTACGCAGACGGGAGGGCTGGTTATGCTGAAAAAAGCGGCGCTTGGCATCACAGAATTTGAAGATGTCATCGGAAGAAATGCATTCTATGTAGATAAGACGTATTTTATCAGTGACTGGTATAACAGTCTGGATCAGGTGACACTGATTACCCGCCCAAGAAGATTTGGGAAGACTCTGACCCTGAACATGGTAGAGACGTTCTTTTCACCGCGATTTAAGGGCAGAGGTGATTTGTTTGACGGGCTTTTGATCTGG
The DNA here is from genome assembly GCA_021199235.1 of Lachnospiraceae bacterium. Taxonomy (GTDB): domain Bacteria; phylum Bacillota; class Clostridia; order Lachnospirales; family Lachnospiraceae; genus Choladousia. The sequence goes on from JAJQIL010000136.1 coordinate 17,952, forward strand.
GAGGATGAGGAGTTCCGGAAACTCCAGGGGACAATTCCTGTTATTAATTTCAGTCTGGCGAATGTAAAGCAGGATACTTATAAGAGTATGTGCTATTCCATTCGCATGCTGCTTTCCCAGCTGTTTCGCAGGCATTCTTATTTACTGGATTCTGAAAAATTATCGGAATACGAAAAAGAAAAGTACGACAGCATCCTTTGCGAAAAGGCACCGGACGAATCCTGTATGACAGCTGTTCAGTTCCTGTCGCAGTGTATGTATGAGCATTTTGGGAAAAAAGTGATGATCCTGATCGATGAGTATGATACGCCGATGCTGGAGGCTTATACTGCCGGTTACTGGGAAGAGGCGATAAAATATATCCGTCGTATGTTTCATGCCGCGTTCAAGGACAATCCGTGGCTGGATCGGGGATTGATGACCGGAATTACCAGAATTACACAGGAATCCATTTTTTCCGATCTGAACAATCCGCGTGTCGTGACGACTACAGTGGAGATGTATGAAACCTGTTTTGGCTTTACAGAAAAGGAAGTGTTTGACGCACTGGATATGTATGGCCTTTCGGATCAGAAGGAGGAAGTAAAACGCTGGTATGATGGATTCCGCTTTGGAAAGCAGAGTGAGATTTACAATCCATGGTCTATCCTTAATTTCCTGAGTGAAAAGAAGCTGAAGCCTTACTGGATGAATACCAGTGGCAATGCTCTGGTAGGCAAACTGGTGCAGGAAGGCTCTCTTAAAATAAAAGATGAATTTGAAATTTTGCTGAAAGGCGGTTCCATTGTCACGGAGATTGATGAGGCAATCACCTATGCGGAACTGAGGGGGGATTCCAAAACAATCTGGAGCTGGTTTTTGACGACAGGATATGTGAAGATTGTACAGGAATGGGAAAATGGATATGAAATCGCCCTGACAAATTTTGAAGTTCGGGAAGCCTTTTGTAAACTGGTAAAAAAATGGTTTGCCGAATCTTATGATGAATACACTGAATTTATTCGTATGCTGCTTGCCGGAAATCTGGAAGGAATGCAGCGGTATATGGAAAAGGTGACATTGCGCACTTTCAGCTTTTTTGATGTAGGCGGCGCTTCTTCGGAGAGCGAAATGGCAGAACAATTCTACCATGGTTTTACTCTGGGCCTGATTGCGGATCTGAATACCACGCATATTCTGACATCGAACAGAGAGAGCGGCTTTGGGCGCTACGATGTGTCGATTGAGCCGCTGGATAAAAAACAGGATGGGATCATTATTGAGTTTAAAGTGTTTGACCCGAAAAAAGAAGAGACACTGAACGATACCGCAAAACGGGCGCTTGACCAGATTCGCGACAGGAAATACGAGACAGATCTGAAGGCAAGAGGGATCCATAAGGTTCGAAAATACGGGTTTGCTTTTCGGGGCAAAGAAGTGCTGATTGAAGAGGCGGTTGCGTGATTGCGTGAAAAATTCGTTTGTGCAGGGAAAGGGTTGACTTTTTATATACCGAACGGTATAATCTTATCGAGTTGCGGAATTAAGGTGAGGCATTTTTTCCGCCGGGGCGGCATTCCGCACAGAGTGCGGGATAAGCTCTGTAATAGTGATAGTACGGAACAGTTGTAAGCGGGGTTTTTATGGACAACACGGAAAATACGGACAGCATGGAAACGATGGACAACCGGATCCGCCTTTTGCAGTGCGCGAACGAGCTGTTTTATGAAAAAGGATATGACGCGGTCGGTGTGCAGGAGATCGTAGCCCGCGCGGGGCTGACGAAGCCGACGCTGTATTATTATTTTGGCAGTAAAAAGGGACTGCTGGAGGCGCTGGTAGCGGAGCGGTTTGAACGGCTGCGCGGGATGTACCGGGAGCTGGATGCGCGAAGTCAGCGGAACGATCTGCGGATCGAGGAAGCGCTGCACTGGCTGGCGGATATTTTCTGCGGCTTTTTTGAGCTGTCGCGCGGCGAACTGTGGTAGGCGCGAACGTCGCTTTATTTTCGGCGCTTTC
>JAJQIL010000003.1:0-18461 GCA_021199235.1 Lachnospiraceae bacterium
AACTTCTATAGAGAGACGGAATCGGCACTTGCAGGGCGGTTTGTTTTGACTTATAATACATTATTAACTGGTTGCGCCGAAGTAAGCTATAGAAGAGATTCCGAAGAATCTATCATTAGTTTACGGAGGTGGAATTTATGGGAAATGGACAACAAAGCCGCATGGACATGATACAACAGTCAGTTGCGGCCATGCGGCAGTCAAATTTGCTGAGTGATACGTTTGCGTCGATTGCACTGGAGGACGTGAAAGCATGTCAGTATGTGCTTCGCAGGATTCTGGATTGTGACAGCCTGGAAGTGATCAAGGTAAAGGGCCAGTATCGATTGCTTAATCTGACAGCGAAGGATTCTATTCTGGATGTTTTGGCGGAGGACAGCACAGGACGGCTTATGAATGTAGAAGTACAGCGCAAGGACACGGTGGACCATGCAAGGCGTACCAGATATTATGGCTCCATGCTGGATAAGAGCAGTCTGGATAAAGGCCTGGGCTATGACCAGCTTCCGGATGTGTATATCGTCTATATCAGTGAGACGGACATCTGGGAAACGGATGAAGCGGTTTCTTCGGTGAAAAAGACTCTGGGAAAAGCCAACATTCCATATGACGACGGCCGTCATGTTATCTATGTAAATGCGGCTGTAGACGATGGAAGTGAAGTGTCGAAGATGATGAAGTATTTCAAAACTGCTGATCCGGATGACATGAGTCAGGGTGACTTGTCGGAGCGTGTGCGATATCTGAAACGGGAAAAAGGAGGGTATGAGACTATGTGCGAAATATCGGAATGGTTGATCAATAAGGGAATTGAGCAGGGAATTGAGCAGGGAATCGAGCAGGGAATCGAACAGGGGATCGAGCAGGGAATTGAGCAGGGCGAGATGAATAAGGCGAGGAAACTTGCTGTTAAAATGTACATGGATGGGTCCAAGCCTCCCTATATTGCCGATTTTCTGGATGTCAGCGTTAAACAGGTAGAAGAATGGGTTGGCGTTGCCATGGCTTGATCGTTGTTTTCAAAAGAGTGAAAGATAACCAGAAGTAATATTCCAATAATGGCTGTGAGCAGAACGGAGAGCAACAGGATGTATTATAACTCACCAATCGGGAAGCTTTGCCTGGAGGATGACGGGGAAGCGCTGACTGCTTTGTATCCGGTTGAAGCTGTGGAGCCGGATGAATCTTTAAAATCGAGTACAGATGTGCAGCCTGATTTTTGTTCATGCGATGATCAGGATCCGATATCATGTCAGGGATCTGAATTATTGCAGCGTGCCTGTGAAGAACTGGATGAGTATTTTTCCGGCACACGGAAGGCATTTGACCTTCCGCTGCATCCGCAGGGGACGGAATTTCAGAAAAAGGTGTGGAACGCGCTGCGGGAGATTCCTTTCGGAGAGACAAGGAGCTACGCGGATATCGCGGAGCGGATCGGCCAGCCGAATGCCTGCCGCGCGGTCGGCGGCGCGAACAATAAGAACCGGATCCTTATCATGATTCCCTGCCACCGTGTGATCGGGAAGGATGGAAGTATGACCGGTTTTGGATGCGGGATCAGTGCAAAGGAATATCTGCTGAGACTGGAGCATCTGCCTGCGGAGGTACCTGAAAAAACGGACGTACAGGGCAAAGAAAGGATAGTTTTGAAATCTTCTGAAGAAGAGTAAAAGGCGGCGAAAAAAACACCAGTCAGGGACTGGTGTTTTTCTGAAAAACATGGATGAAACTGATAAAATGCATTGCAGCGCAGACATTTATGGCGTTTATCTGCGGCTGTCTGCACCTGATATACGTATTGTTGCAATCACCCCAGATGCATGATCTGGATCAGCAGCAGCCAGCTTAAGCTGTAATAGGTGACGACTGCCACAAGGTCGTTGATGGTCGTGATCAGCGGGCCGGAAGCGACTGCCGGGTCGACGTGGATCCTGTTGAAAAACAGCGGGATGCAGGTACCGACCATTCCCGAGATCAGCATGGCGACCATCAGAGAGAAGCCGACGCAGCCTGACACGGCGAAAGCGAAGCCGAAGGTTGCTCCCTTAAAGAAACGAATGTAAAGTCCGACGACAACGACGGATATGGATCCCAGCAGAAGACCGTTGCACAAACCGACTTTCATCTCTTTCCAGACCAGGGAAAACTTCTGACGTCCGGTCAGGTTCTCATCCATCAGTACGCGGATGGTGACCGCCAGAGACTGCGTACCGACATTACCGGCCATATCGAGGATCAGGGACTGGAATGCCATGATGATCGTCAGCTGACTCACTACGGCCTCGAATGCTCCGACTACGGAGGAGACGAGCATGCCAAGTACCAGAAGGATGGACAGCCAGGGGAGACGCTTTTTCATACTTTCCCTGAGCGGCTCATTCAGATCCTCCTCTGCGGACAGACCTGCCAGCTTTGCGTAGTCCTCGCCCATCTCGCTGTCGACCAGTTCTACGATGCTCTGTGAAGTGATGATTCCCAGAAGTCGATTTTCATCGCTGAGCACGGGGATCGAGTCCTCGGAATAGTCCTTCAGCTTTTCAATACAGTCGTCAATGGAGGTGTGACCGTATACATAAGGATACGATGTGGAGATCAGATTCTCCAGAGGCGTATCCCGCCGCGCGATGATCAGATCCTTCAGATCGATCGCTCCGTAGAAAGTGCCGTCCTCTGCCACGGTAAACAGTGTTGTAATGTTGTCATTTTTCTCCGCCTGTTCGATCAGCGCGCTCATGGCTTCCTTGATGGTCAGCGTCTCACGGAAGCTGATGTAGTTGGTCGTCATGCGGCTGCCAATCTCGTCCTCATCAAAGACGGAGATGATCGAGATGTCATTCCGGGCTTCCTCATCCATGAGGCCGACAAACAGCTGCCGCTTCTCACGGGAGACGGATTTGAGAATCTCCACGACGGTGTCAGTCTCCATTTTTGAAAGGATACCTGCGGCTTTTTTGACGTCCATCTCGTCCAGATATTTGAGAGTTTCCTCTTCATCGGTATGTTCAAAAATATCGGAGAGCATATCCTGTCCCAGGATGCGGAACAGTTTTTTCTGCTCGACACTTGAAAGATCTAAAAGGGCCTCGGCCAGATCGTTTTCGTGGTAATCGTCGAGCTTGCTGCGCAGAACACCCGGGGAGATATCACTCCGGATGATCGCGACAATTTCTGATTTGAAATCCTGAACTTTCGGCTCCATATTGTTCTCCCTCCTCTCTCAATATATGGGAATGCACAAAAATGCATTCTTTTATAAAGAGTTACCCAAACAAAACTCGTAACTGTTCACTGCGATCATGAATGGTTACGAATGCACAACAAAAATAATGAAGAACTTTCATTCTTCAAAAATACAAACGTTGTTGTCGGTTGGAAAACAGGACTGGAAGCAGAATTGCGGTTAAAGGAAACAGAACAGACCGCTGCTGCATTTCCACCCTGTGTCGCTACTTCGACTTCGACCGTCACCAGCGTCCATTCTGTTCACCTGCCTCTCTGAATGATTATTAAATAAATCTGAACGAATTATAGAATTCAGATAGATTGTGCCGGAAAACAGACTATGAATATCTTCTGTTCTGCACACAAGTTTTATTGTAGCAAAAGAATCGGGCGGACGCAAGCGCTTTTCTAAAATTCGTGCGTAAATTCCCGGTAAAACCGTAAAAGTCACGATTGATTCTTTCTGCTGTGTAAATTATAATGTGAGCTGAAGGGATTTTCGCTGCTTGCAGCAGATAATTTTTGCACGGTAAGAAAGCAGACGGATGGAGGAGGAAAACATCTCATATGGATACAGTAAGACTTGGAAAAACAGAGATCGTGACGAATAAGAACGGATTCGGCGCACTGCCGATCCAGCGGGTGAGCGATGAGGAAGCTGTGAAGATCATCCGTAAGGCATATGACAGCGGAGTCACCTTTTTTGATACGGCAAGATTCTATACGGACAGTGAGCATAAGCTGGGACTGGCACTCTCCGATGTGCGGGAGCATGTGTTTATCGCCTCGAAGACGGCGGCGGTGAAGCCGGAGGATTTCTGGAAGGATCTGGAGACGACCCTGACGAATCTGAAGACGGATCATCTTGATATTTATCAGTTCCACAATCCGTCTTTTTGTCCGAAGCCGGGGGATGAGAGCGGCGTTTATGAATGTATGTTAAAGGCGAAGGAACAGGGCAAGATTTTACATATCGGTATTACGAACCATCGCCTGAAGGCGGCGAACGAGGCGATAGAGTCCGGACTTTATGAGACGCTGCAGTTCCCGTTCTGCTATCTGGCGACGGAGGACGATGAGAAGCTGGTGGCGGCGTGCAAGGCTGCGGACATGGGCTTTATCGCGATGAAAGCGCTCTCCGGCGGACTGATTACCAATTCGGCGGCGGCCTATGCTTTTGAGGCGCAGTATGACAACGTGCTTCCTATCTGGGGTGTGCAGCGGATGAGCGAGCTTGAAGAGTTCCTTTCCTATATTGTCTGTCCGCCTGTGATGACGGATGAGATCCGGGCATTGATTGAAAAAGACCGCAAAGAGCTGATGGGCGAATTCTGCCGCGGGTGCGGCTACTGCATGCCGTGTCCGGCCGGGATCGAGATCAATAACTGCGCGCGTATGTCGCTGATGATCCGGCGAGCGCCCTCTGCGGCGCAGCTGACGCCCGAGATGCAGGCGAAGATGATGAAGATCGAGGAATGCCTGCACTGCAACAAGTGTAAGAGCAAGTGTCCGTACCATCTGGATACGCCGGCTCTGCTGGCAAAGAACCTGCAGGATTATAAGGAAATTCTGGCCGGCAAGGCATATTGATCCGGCAATTATGCAGGGGCTGCTGAAAGGGGCATGATCGAAGGACGGATGGTCGAAGGGCAAGATGAGAAATTTGTGTGAGGAATTGTATGAATGTATCCTGGCCATGTGCGTGTGAGTACATGAACGCGGGAGATTGTTTTAGTGAGCAGTGAGGATGAAAAGCGATGTTGACGGAAAGAATTGAAGCAATCAGACAGAATTATGTAAACAGCAAACCCTGCATTTCCACAGACCGGGCACGGATCTGGACGGAATCGCACAAAAAGACGGAAGGACAGCCGGTCTGCATTCGCCGCGCACAGGCGTTTTATGATACCTGCGCGGAGCTTGGCGTTCATATCTTTGACGGGGAGTTGATCGTGGGTGCGATCGGGGAGTTCCGCAAGTGCGGAATCCTGACGCCGGAGTTCTCCTGGAAATGGCTGGATAAAGAGATGGACACCTTTTCGGAGCGTGCACAGGATCCGTATGTTATGACGCCGGAGCAGTGTGAGTATGTGCGGGAGGAGATTTTTCCGTACTGGAAAGGACAGTCGCTGGAAGAGATTTTTCTTGCAAGACTGCCGAAGGATACGGCGAAGATCGGTGTCGACACGGGCGTTATCGACAACGACTCCAAGTGGAGACAGGCCGTGGGCGAGATCACACCGGATTATCAGGACGTGCTGTTTCCGAAGGGATTCGGCGGCATTATAAAGGAAGCCGAAGAGAAAAAGGCGGCTTTGTCGTACGCGAAGGCGGAGGATCAGGAAAAGATCGAGTTTTATGATTCGATCATTCTCACCTCAAAGGGCATCATCCTTTATGCGAACCGTTATGCCGATGAGGCAGAGCGCCTTGCGGCTGCTGAGGAAGATATGACCCGGAAAGCGGAGCTTCTGCGGATTGCGGCTGTCTGCCGCAGAGTGCCGGAGTATCCGCCGGAGAACTTCTATGAAGCGATACAGTTTGTGTGGTTTACGCAGATCGGCGGTATTTTGTCGGAGAATCCGCTGTCCTTAAACCCGGGCCGGTTTGACCAGTATATGGACCCATATTATGAAAAAGATCTTGCCGCGGGAACGATCACACCGGATGAGGCGCAGGAGCTGGTTGATGCGCTGTGGCTGAAATATTCCGAATGGGTGTGGACAATTTCCGCGAATACGGCGGACTATTTTGCAGGGTATAACCAGTTCCAGAACCTGACGGTCGGCGGTAAGACGCGGGAAGGTCTGGACGCGACGAACCCGGTGACCTTTATGGCAATGAAAGCGACCGAGGAGGTCAAGACGCATCAGCCGGGCTTAAGTGTGCGTGTACACCAGGACTGCCCGGAGGAGTTTTTATCCGCGGTCACGCACCTGGTCAGCACGGGGACCGGCTTCCCCGCGATCCACAATGACAGTGTCGGCTATCAGATGCTGATCAACGCGGGTTATGAGCCGGACGACGCGAGAGACTGGAATAACTGCGGCTGCGTGGTACCGCATTTCAGAAAGACAGGGGAGTGGACGGCCGCGGTCAACATGAATTTCGGTTCGGCAATCGAATATGCGCTGAATGAGGGCAAAAGCCTGATGACCGGCGAGACCATGGGTCTCACTGAAAAACCAGCAGCGGAATTTACTTCTTACGAGGAAGTGGAGGATGCGTTTTTCCGTCAGTTTAAAAATCTCTGCTATCATTCGGTGGTGCTGACCACGACCGCTCAGAGAGTACATTACGAATCAGTGCCGAGACCATTCCTTTCCTCCTGCATGGAAGAATGTATGAAAAATGGCACGGATTTAAGCAGGGGCGGAGCGAAGTACAACGTCGGTCCGGTCATCACCGGTATCGGCCTGGCTGTGACGGCCAATTCGCTGGCAGCGGTGAAAAAACTGGTCTTCGAGGATCATGCCTGCACGATGAAAGAGCTGACAGACGCTCTGGCTGCGAACTGGGAGGACTATGATGAGCTGCGTGCAAAGGCGCAGGCGGTGCCCAAATACGGGAACGACGACGATTATGTGGATCGGATTGCGATTAAGATCGCGAATTTCTTCTATCACGAAATTCACTCGTATAAAGATATTTTCGGCTCTCCGTTTACGACGGCGTTTATGGGGATCAGCAACTACATCCCGATGGGCCGCGTACTCGGGGCGACGCCGTGCGGACGCAAAAACGGCGAGCCGTCCAGCGAGGGCGTATCGCCTTACGTGGGAACCGATACTTCCACGCCGCTTGCAGCCATGCGCTCAGCGGCAAAGCTGAATCAGGAGGTACACTCCGGCGGCACGCTTCTGAATCTGCGGCTGAACCATGACCTGGTGAGCACAAAGCGCGGGCAGGCGAACTTAGGCTCCATGATCCAGAACTTCTTTTCGCTCGGCGCGTTCCACGTGCAGTTCAATACGCTTTCCAGCAAGGTGCTGCGGGACGCACAGGCGCATCCGGAGAATTACAGGGATCTGCTGGTTCGCGTGGCGGGATACAGCACGCAGTTTGTCAACCTGTCAAAGTCCTTACAGGACGCGATCATCGCGAGGACCGAGCATGCGGAGCTGTAATTGCAATGACGGCTATATTATGCAGATGCAGAATTTTTCCGTAAATGACGGGGACGGTATCCGTACAACGATTTTTCTGTACGGCTGTCCTTTGCACTGCATCTGGTGCTGCAACCCGGAGAATGCATATTGTCCGGGGATGGGAATGTCCTCTCAGGACAGCCTGACGAATATCATGCCGGAAATTCGGGCAGACCATCAGACGGAGGCGGCTGGTGACGGCCGTGGAATTATGCCGCACACTGAGGCGGCGCAGGAGATGCATCACATGACTCTGGACGAGGTCGATAAAAAGATATCCAGACAGGCGTTGTTTTACCGGGGCAACGGGGGCGGCATCACGTTTTCCGGCGGAGAGGCGACTGTGCAGCAGGGGTTTCTGCGGGCTATGGTCAACCGCTTTTATGATAAAGGATACGACCTTTCCCTGGAGACCTGCGGGGCTTTTTCCTTTGATGAGGTGAAGGATATCCTGCAGAAAATGAGCCGGATCTTTATGGATCTGAAACTCTTTGACGACAGGCTGCACCGGCTTTTTACAGGCGTCTCGAACGCTGTGATATTAAAAAATATCCGACGGACGGCGGCGCTGCAGGTGCCGGTCGTCGTCCGGATTCCGGTGATCGTGGGCGTCAACGCGTTTGAGGAGAATATAGAAGCGACATGCGCGTTTCTGGAGGATGTGCAGGAATCCTGTTCGGCGGGTTCTTCTATGGCGGACGGACAGGAATCCGGTCCGGCGGATATTTCCCTGGAGTTTCTTCCTTATCATCGATATGGGATGGACAAGTATACAAAGCTTGGGATACCCGATCCGGATGCGCGTTATGAGATGCTGAGGGAGCAGGCAGGCATTCGCTGGGAAAATTCTCAGGCAGAGCAGCAGATGGAATCGCGGCCGGGTTCGGGTGCGCTGCAGGGTATGAAGGATGTGGGATCATTTCCCGGTGGGTTTTCCTTTGCGCAGCGGATGGAAATCCCGTCTGAGAAATTGCTGGAGAGGTACCGGGAGATTGCGGATGCGCATCATATACGCACGGTATCGTTTCACTAAGAAGTCATAATTGGAGATGGAAATGAAGCGGATTACCATTGGTGAGCTTTTATGTCTGCAGCGGGATGCCGCAGGCGTTGTGATAGATATGCGTACAGAAACGGATTACCGGAAAGGAACGATTCCGGGTGCGGTGCATATTGACGCGGCGGAGATCAAAAAGAACAGAGAGATTCTGCCGAAGGGACAGCCGCTCTGGCTTTTGTGTCATACCGGAGATGAAAGCGATGAGCTGGCATGTGATCTGGAGGAGGAAGGGTTTGATGCTTACAGCGTGCAGGGCGGCTACCGGGAATATCTGCGGTACCGGCTGCAGGGTGCGCTGGATGGGAAGCCGGGCCGTGCTGAACGGACCGGAACGGGAACGTCCGGTGGAGGTGTAAGCCCGCATTTAGCCGATGCGGCAGGCAGAGAAACACCCCCTCGCGAACGCACTGTGGAACGGAGTATCATCAAAAAGTTTCGCCGCGAACTCTGGTGCCGGTTTACGAAAGCAATACAGGAGTATGAGCTGATACAGGATGGCGACAGGATCGCGGTCTGCATTTCCGGAGGAAAAGATTCCATGTTGATGGCAAAGCTGTTTCAGGAGCTTTACCGGCATGGACGGCGGAATTTTGAACCGGTTTATCTGGTGATGAATCCCGGTTACAATGACGCGAATTACCAGAGAATTCTGGATAATGCGCGTTTGCTTCATGTACCCATCACCGTGTTTCGATCAGAAATATTTGATATAGTGGCTTCAGAGGAAAGCTCCCCCTGCTATCTGTGCGCCCGGATGCGCCGCGGCTATCTGTACAGCAAGGCCAAAGAGCTGGGTTGCAATAAGATCGCGCTTGGTCATCATTATGACGATGTGATTGAGACGATTCTGATGGGGATGCTGTACGGCGGACAGGTGCAGACGATGATGCCAAAGTTGCACAGCAATAATTTCGAAGGCATGGAGCTGATCCGCCCGATGTACCTGATCCGGGAGAAGGACATCATTCGCTGGGCACAGTATAATGACCTGCATTTTATTCAGTGCGCCTGCCGGTTTACGGAAAACTGCGCCTCCTGCGGTGGGACGGAAAAGGGTTCGAAACGGGCCGAGATCAAGCAGCTGATTGCTTTTCTCGCCGAACGCGATCCGGAGGTGGAGAGCAATATTTTCCGCAGTGTTGAGAATGTCAATCTGAACACCGTGATCGAGTGGAAACAGGACGGCGTGCGGCATCATTTTCTGGACAAATATGAAGGAGAGTCCTGAGAACGGCTGCAAAAATACGGTAAACCGTGTCTATGGTCAGTCGGATATTGCTATGGGACAGATAAGAAGATAAATAGCTGAAAAGGTACTGAATAGCTACGAAGAAAAGATAGAATCAGGAGTTTATTTTACAATGGAGAAGGACTTAACACAGGGAAGTGTACTGAAGGTGCTGCTGCGGTTTTCGCTGCCGTACCTTCTTTCCAGTTTTTTACAGACGTTTTATGGGATGGCTGATCTGTATGTGACAGGGCAGTTCAACGGCGCGGCAGCTATCTCGGCCGTGTCGATCGGCAGTCAGGTCATGCATATGCTGACGGTAATGATCGTCGGGCTGGCGATGGGATCAACGGTTGGACTGGGCGTGGCCATCGGCAGTAAGCACACGGAGCGGGCGTCGCAAATCATCGGGAATACGGTGACATTGTTTGCAGCGGGCTCCCTGATTCTTGTCGTGGTGCTGATGTTTGCAAGAAACGGGATTATTTCTGTGATGTCCGTTCCGACAGAAGCCGTCGCACAGACAAGGGAGTATCTGACGATCTGCTTTGCCGGGATTCCGTTTATCACGGCTTACAATGTAGTCAGCAGCATTTACAGAGGCATGGGTGATTCCAGGAGCCCGATGTATTTTGTCGGGGTGGCGTGCGTACTGAACATTGCGCTGGACTTTCTGTTCATCGGCGGACTGGAGATGGGCGCGGCGGGTGCAGCCTGCGGCACAGTGATCTCACAGGCGGCGAGCGTGGTATTCGCATTGTTTTTCCTTAAAAGAAAAGCTTCCGGCGGGACGCAGCGTGTGAGAAAGAATGCCGTCAAAAACGCTTCCGAAGATGTGAAAACCTCAAATGACATCTTTGCAGGCAACGGAACAAACAGCAGTATCGGTGCCGCTGCAGGCAACGTCCTGCGGTTTACAAAAAAAGACTTTCTGCCGGAAAAATCGGTCATTTCAGATATTCTGAATGTGGGAGTTCCGGTCGCTTTTCAGGACGGATTTATACAGATTTCCTTTCTGGTGATCACCATGATCGCGAACCGGCGCGGCGTCGATGTGGCGGCCAGCGTCGGCATTGTCGAGAAGATCATCAGCTTCCTGTTTCTGGTGCCGTCCGCGATGCTTTCTTCTGTCTCCGCGATCGCGGCGCAAAACCGCGGAGCCGGCCAGCATGAACGCGCGAGAAAGACTCTGTATTACGCGATGGCGGTATCCGTATCGTTCGGTTTTGTCTGCTTTGCACTCTGCCAGATTTTACCGGAGCAGTTTGTGGGGCTGTTTTCGAGCGAGGAGACGGTGCGTGTTCTTGGAGGTCAGTATCTTCGGTCCTATTCTGTAGACTGCATCGTTGCCAGCATCCATTTCTGCTTCAGCGGATTTTTCTGTGCCTATGGAGTGTCCGGTTTTTCCTTTGCCCACAATCTGATTTCCGTATTGCTGGTGCGGATCCCCGGAGCGTACCTTGCGACAAAGCTTTTCCCGGATACGCTGTTTCCGATGGGGCTGGCGGCGCCTGCGGGTTCCACGTTGTCCGCGCTGATCTGTGTGGCACTGTTTTTGATATTCCGTGAGAAGTTTGGACGTGAACGAAAAACCGGCTGATCATGAGGAGGAATACCTTGCGGGAACTTGAGATTTACATCCATATTCCATTCTGCGTAAAAAAATGCGCCTACTGTGATTTCCTCTCCGCGCCGGCGAAAGAGGAACAGCGTGACCATTATGTGCGGATGCTGATTGAGGAAATCCGCCAGGGGAGGCCGGTGAGCGCGCCACGAGGATCACTTTTGCAGGATGAAGAATATTCAGTTACCAGCGTATTCATAGGCGGCGGCACGCCCTCTCTGCTCTCCGGACAGCAGATTGCCGCGATTCTGGAGGCTTTGCGGGCACGGTTTCGCTTTGCAGAGGATGTGGAAATATCTTCGGACAGTCGTTTGACGCGGACAGAAATTACCATGGAGTGTAATCCGGGTACGCTGGATGAACAGAGAAAGATGAAGGAATATCGCGCCTGCGGCGTCAACCGCATCAGCTTTGGCTTACAGTCCGCGGATAATGCGGAACTGGCCGAACTGGGGCGAATTCATACCTGGGAGACCTTTTTGCGTTCTTATAAGGCAGCCCGGGAGGCGGGATTTTCCAATATCAATGTGGACCTGATGTCCGCGCTGCCGGGACAGACGGTGGCCTCGTGGGAGCAGACACTGCAGAAAATTTTAAAGCTTGCGCCGGAACACATTTCGGCGTATAGTTTGATTATCGAAGAGGGTACGCCGTTTTATGACAAATATCATGAGGATGATGAGCGGCGTGCGGATGGGGATATTCCTCGATTTCTTCCCTCGGAAGATGATGAACGCCGGATGTACGGGCTGACAGAACAGATGCTGCACGAAGCCGGATACGAGCATTATGAGATCTCAAATTATGCCCGGACCGGTTATGCGTGCCGCCATAACATCGGCTACTGGCGGGGAACGGAATATATGGGATTCGGACTTGGAGCGGCTTCATTGCTTCGATATCCGTTTCAGAATCAGCCGGTAAGCGTCCGCTGCAAGAACCCTGTGGATCATGCGGAGTATGCGATGTTGGTGAAGGCGCGAAGCAGCATGGAGACCGGACGGCAGAATGAATATGAAATCCTCTCCGCAGAAGATGAAATGTCGGAATTTATGTTTCTGGGTCTTCACATGCTTTCCGGTGTTTCAGAACAGGAGTTTTTTGACCGGTTTCGCCGACCGATCGACGCAGTGTATGGGGAAGTCCTTAAGAAATTGATCTCCCTGCGGCTGCTGAAACGCGAGAACGGACGTATTTTCCTGACACCGCGCGGGCTGGACGTCAGCAATCCTGTGATGGCAGAATTTCTTCTGTAAACGCTGTTGGTGTTTTTAAATAAGCTGCTTATTGAGGCGGTTGTATAGGATTTTTAATGCTTTCCCTTTGCACCGGATGCGAGGTTGCGCAAACAGCCATTCTTTGCGCGTCTGTGTGCATTATTAATTATAAAAAACTATGAATCAGGAGGAACAGAAAATGGGAAAATTAGGTTTTGGTCTGATGCGCCTTCCGCAGCTGAATGCGGACGATCCGAAGAGTATTGACAGGGAGCAGGTCTGTCGGATGGCGGACCGGTTTCTGGAGCGCGGATTTACATATTTTGATACCGCGTACATGTATCACGACCACGAGAGTGAGCGCGCGGTGAAGGATGTGATCACAAAGCGTTATCCGCGGGAGAGTTATACGCTGGCGACCAAGCTGCCGCTTTTCCAGCTGGAAAAAGCGGAGGATATGGAGCGCATCTTCAGCGAGCAGCTGGAGAAGACCGGCGAGGAGTATTTTGACTATTATCTTCTGCACGCGCTGGGCGGAGACCGCTATGAAAGTGTGCAGCAGATGGGCTGCTTTGACTTTATCGCGCAGAAAAAGGCGGAGGGTAAGGTGCGGCACATCGGCTTTTCGTTCCATGATAAGGCGGAGGTGCTCGACCGGATCCTGAATGAGCATCCGGAGGTGGAGTTTGTACAGCTGCAGCTGAACTATCTTGACTGGGAGAGCAAGGATGTGCAGTCCCGCATGTGCTATGAGACCGCGGTGAAGCATGGAAAGAAGGTCGTCGTCATGGAGCCGGTCAAGGGCGGTACGCTCGCGAAGCTGCCTGCGAAAGCGGAGGAGCTGTTAAGAAACGTTCATCCGGACTGGTCGAATGCCTCCTGGGCCATCCGTTTTGCGGCAAGTCTGGAAAATGTGATGATCGTCTTAAGTGGAATGTCGTCCATGGAGCAGATGGAGGACAACAGCGGCTATATGCAGGATATGGAGCCGCTCACCGAAGAAGAGAAGCAGCTGCTTCTGCATGATGTGGTGGATATCATCCATGAGGCGGCAAAGATTCCGTGCACAGCCTGCCGTTACTGCGTGGAAGGCTGCCCGATGAACATCGCGATCCCGGATTATTTCGCGCTTTACAACGCGGAGCAGGAAGATAAGGGGGACCCGGCGCATAAGGAACGTTATGCGGAGCTTTCCAAAGAGCATGGCAAGGCGTCCGACTGCGTGGAATGCGGACAGTGCGAGGGCGTATGCCCGCAGCATCTGTCGGTGACGGACTGGCTGAAGAAGACAGCGAAAGTATTTGAAAAGTAACAATTATTCAGAACAGACAGCCTTTAGCAGATAAATCTGCTCAGTCTGTCTTTTCTTTTCGATGCTGTTCTGAACTGTTGAAATAAAATCTACACAATAGTGTAAAAATATCGAACGAAAATGCAAATGAAATTTGTATAAAAATGCTAAAATAAGTGGAAAGCAGATTCGAATATTTTGATAAATAGACAAATCTGCAAAAGCAGGATGGCCTGCCGCAGCTGTGAAGAAACAGAACGGTCCAAAGTATGGAACAGCTGCGGTTCTGTCATTTTCCATATCAAAATTAAGGAGGAAGAATTATGAACGCGAAGAAGATTCTCAGTGTGGCAGTTGCTTCTGCCATGATTGTCGGCGTGGTTCCGGCAGTTGCTTCCGCGGAAGAGGGCGTGACGATTACTTACTGGTCGATGTGGTCCGAGGGCGAGAGCCAGGCTATCGCGATCCAGGAGATCATTGATGATTATGAGGCAGCTACCGGAGTAACGGTAAATGTGGAGTGGAAAGGCCGCGACATTACGACATTGATCGCTGCGTCTCTGGATGCAGGTGAGACGATTGATCTGTATGAAGACGATTTCCAGAGACTTTCTCAGACCTTCGGAGATTATGCGCTGGATCTGACCGAGATGGCGGAAGCGGTGGATTACGCGAGCCTTTCCAACACGGCGCTTATCTCTGCGGTTACGGGATGGGCGGACGGCTCTCTTGCATGCCTGCCGTATCAGCCGTATATTTCCGGTATTTTCTACAACAAAGCGATCTTTGAAGAGGTTGGCGTAGAGGAGCCGACGACCTGGGAAGAATTTCTTGAAGTCTGCCAGGCAATCAAGGACGCGGGTTACACACCGCTGACACTGGACGATGCTTATATCAATCTGAATCTTGGCTATCATCTGGCAAGATATCTCGGACAGGACGGCGTAAAAGAAGTCGTGAACAACGGCGACTGGGCTGAGAATGAAGCTGTTCTGAAGATGGCTGAGGATATGCAGACACTTGTAGACAACGGTTATCTTTCTGAGTATGCGCCGGGCGCATATCCGGAAGGCGAGAATGAAGTCGGCTACGGCGAGACCGCTATGGTGGTAAATGCGTCCTGGGTACCGGCTGAGATCGAAGGCAACACAGATTCTGATCTGGAGTGGGGCATGTTCTCTTATCCGGCAGTTGACGGCGGCGTAGACGGCACAGAAGCGATGATGGTAGGCGCGCAGGGCATCTCCGTGAGCGCGAATTCCGAGCATGCGCAGGAAGCGTTTGATCTGGCGCTTGCAATCGTGAGCGGAGAGGGCGATGCGGCTCTTTCTGTAGCGACAGATTCTATTCCGGCAGACCCGAACAATACCGAGTGGCCGGAGCTTCTGGCGAACTGCAAGGCTGCTTTCGATGCGGCTACCACAAGCTATGAGTGGGATTGCGGAATCGACGACAATGCGGATATGACAGAAACGATTCAGGAAGCCGGTGCACAGCTCTTTGCAGGGTCGATCAGTGCGCAGGAGTTTGTAGACACACTGGAGGCAGCGAGCAACTAATAAACAGTAGTAGAATTGTAACTGTAAAGGTACTGAACAGGAGCAGGTACTGAACAGTTACGCAGGATTATGCTGCATCAGGGGGCTGCGGTCAGATTTTCGCAGCCCCTTTCCTGTATGCGGGCGTTTTCGTTCTGCACGTTGTAAGTCAGACCGATGCCAGAGCAGTATATAGCCTCAGACATCCACAGGCAGACGGCACGGCAGGAAACAGGCTGCGAAGGAGGACTTCATATGAAGAAGAATAAGAAAATGATGGTCATTTTTTTGACACCGGCACTGCTGATTTTTTCCATCGTCTTTATCTATCCGGTCATCCGGACCGTGCTGATGAGCTTTTTCGCAGTAGAACGCCCGAGTACGGCCATTTCGGAGTGGAGCTTTACCGGACTGGGGAATTATCTGAACATTTTCTCCAAGAATACATTCTGGCGGTCCATGCGGAACCTGCTTACGATCTGGGGCGTCGGAGGGATTGCGACGATGATCCTGTCGCTGCTGTTTGCCGTGATCCTCACAAGCGGGATCCGTTTTAAATCCTTTTTCCGGGCGGTGATCTATATGCCGAACGTAGTCAGTGCAGTCGCCCTGGCGGCGATGTGGATGTATTACGTGTTCAGCGAGCGCTATGGACTTCTGCATAACTTTTTCGGCGCGCTGGGGCTTACCTCCCTTTCAAAGATCAAGTGGCTGGGCACAGACATGAAGCTCTGGGCGATGATCATCGCCTTCGTCTTCGGCGCGGTCGGATACTATATGCTGATCTGGATCAGCGGTATCGAGAAGATCCCGCAGGATCTGTTTGAGGCGGCGACAATCGACGGCGCGGGCAAAATCAAGCAGTTCCGCTACATCACCATGCCGCTTCTGAAGGGTACGCTGAAGATGAACCTGACGTTCTGGAGCGTGAACGCGGTCGCGTTTTTCGTCTGGTCGAAGATGTTCTCGCCGGTGACTTCCGAGAACAGTACGATCGTGCCGATGATCTATATGTATGATCTGGTATTCGGCAGCAAAACGATCACCGAGACGGATGCGGGTGCGGGCGCCGCAATCGGCTGTGTTCTGGCCCTGTGTGTGCTGCTGATTTTCTTCCTGATGAACCATCTGATCAAAGATGATGATCTGGAATATTAGAAGGGAGGGGCAGAAGATGGCATTTCGGAAAAAGACAAAAGAGAAAAAATACCACGAGCCGTTCAACTGGCGGAAGGAAGTGCGGCTGCTTCCCGGATATATTCTGCTTCTGATCTGGCTGGTATTTACCGTATCGATGGTGGGCTGGATCCTGGCTGCGAGCCTTTCGACCTCCGGCTCGATATTTAAAGGAGAAGTATTCAAATCGCTCCTGTCCGGCTTTAGCAACTGGCATTTTGAAAACTATGTCACGGCGTGGACGACCCAGCATGTCTCGGTCTATTTCATGAACTCGCTGCTGTATGCCACCTCGTCCATGATCCTGCTGATTCTGGTCTGCGCTCCGGCAGCTTATGTGCTTGCACGCTTTACGTTCCTCGGAAACGGTGTGATCAAGACCAGCTTCGTGACGGCGATGAGCCTGCCGCAGATCATGATCATCCTGCCGCTGCTCTCCATCACGACCAGGCTTCATCTGACCGGAAGCAGAGTGCTGCTGATCTTTCTGTATGTGGCGATCAATATTCCCTATACGACGACGTTCCTGATCAACTTTTTCGCGACGCTCTCGCGGGCGTACGAGGAAGCCGCGGCGATTGACGGGTGTTCCCCGATCATGACCTTCTGGCGGATCATGTTTCCGCTGGCACAGCCCGACATCGTGACGGTCAGCATTTTCAATTTTCTGTCCATCTGGAACGAATATTTCATGTCGCTCGTATTCGCAAGTACGGACTCAAAGCGCTCGGTCGGCGTCGGACTTTATACGATCATCAGCGCGCTGAAGCAGACGGGAGATTACGGCGGTCTGTTCGCGGCGGTCATGATCGTGTTCCTGCCGACATTTATCCTCTATCTGCTGCTCTCAGAGAAGATTATCGCGGGCGTCACCGGCGGCGGTGTGAAAGGATAAGGCGGTATCATGGCATATGAGAGAATTGCGCTGCATGCGGATATTGAGGTGGGCGCGCTCTATACGGTTCATTATTTTGAATACCGCAGCGATTTTGACTTTCCGGGAGAACGGCATGATTTCTGGGAATTTCAGTACCTGGACAAAGGAAACGCGGAGGTCAGGACGGATAATGGCACTTACCTTCTTGGCCGCGGGCAGGTGATTTTTCATAAACCGAATGAATTCCATACACTGAGCGCGGCGGAAAAAAGTGCGCCGATCGTGATCGTGGTTTCTTTTGAATGCCATTCTCCGGCCATGAATTTTTTTGACAGCCGGATCCTCACGCTTTCGGACGCAGAACGGGATCTGCTGGGGCAGCTGGTGGCGGAGGCAAGGCACTGCCTTGCTTCTCCTCTGGACGACCCGTATCTGCAAAAGATGCAGACCCGCCCGGACAGCATGTTCGGGGCGCAGCAGCTGGTGAGCATGTATCTGGAACAGCTGCTGATCTCCCTGATCCGCCGCAACACGATCCCGCAGCTTTCGGTGATCCTGCCGCAGATGAACGCGAAGCCCATGTCCGGGACATACAGCAAAATCCTGTATTATCTGGAGGAACATGTGCGGGGAACCCTGACGATCGCGCAGATCTGTCATGACAACCTGATCGGCCGCTCACAGCTGCAGGCCATGTTCCGCGAGCAGAACGGCTGCGGCGTGATCCAGGTTTTTCTGCAGATGAAGACAGAGTATGCGAAACAGCTGATCCGGGAAAACCAGATGAACTTTACGCAGATCTCTGAATTTCTCGGCTATTCCTCTGTACACTATTTTTCCAGACAGTTTAAAACGATTACGAAAATGACGCCGTCGGAGTATTCTTCTTCGATCCAGGCGCGGTCAGAACGCGGACGGGAAAATCCGCAGACAGTATCTGCCGCAGATTCTTTCAGTTCCGGCATCACATGATTTGTGTGGTAAACGGGCAGGACAAAAGGCAGTACAAAAGGCAGTACAAAGAACAGGACAAAAGGCAGTACAAAAGGCAGTACAAAGAACAGGACAAAAGGCAGTACA
>JAJQIL010000003.1:18561-19664 GCA_021199235.1 Lachnospiraceae bacterium
AAAGACAGGATAGCTGGCAGGACAACAGGTACTGCGAAGTACGGTCTGAATGGTTAACTGGTATTCTACAGAAACAGACACGAGGGAGGAGACAGGATGGGAAAGGGCACAGGACGGGTGACGCTTCCGAGTGAGGCACATTTCCTTAACGAAACGAAAGAGATCATGGAGAAATGGGGCGCGGACGCGCTCCGCGACAGCGACGGAACGAAGCTGGACGACGACTTAAAAGCGCTGGATGCGAAGATCTACACGACTTATTTTGTGGCGCGCGGGCACAATGCGTTTGCCGAAAAGCATATGGAGGAATGCCAGCAGCTGTACCTGATGTCGAAGCGCTGCACGGCGGTCGGTGAGCGGCTTGCCATCTGCTTTATGGACGGATATTTTCAGGAACAGGTGATTCCGGATTATCTTCACGACCCGAAGAAGTGGTGGGAGGTCATCGACCGGACGACGGGGGCGGTCGTCCCCGCGGATTCCTGGGAACTGGATACCAAAAAACATCTGGTCACGGTCGAGACGGTCCCGTTTCATGAATATACGGTGTCGTTTCTGGTATATGCCATCTGGGATCCGACGCAGATGTACAATCACATCACCAATGACTGGGGGGAAAAGCCGCACGAGATTCCGTTTGACGTGAGAGGGAAGAACTCCTGGAGCTTCGCGAAGGAATATCTGGTGCAGTGGCTGAAGGACAATCCGGCGACCGATGTGGTGCGTTTTACCACGTTTTTTTATCATTTTACCCTTGTCTTTAATGACCGGAAAAAGGAGAAATTCGTAGACTGGTTCGGCTACGGGGCGACGGTATCCGTGCAGGCGCTGGAGGAATTCGAGCGGGAATACGGTTACGCGCTGCGACCGGAGGACATCGTGGACAACGGATATTATAATTCCACGTTCCGGATTCCGAGCCGGCACTATCTGGACTATATGGATTTTGTGCAGCGGTTTGTCGCGAAAAAGGCAAAAGAGCTGGTGGACCTCGTGCATGAGGCGGGGCGCGAGACGATGATGTTTCTCGGCGACAACTGGATCGGGACGGAACCCTACGGAAAATATTTTGGCGAGATCGGGCTGGACGCGGTGGTCGGCAG
>JAJQIL010000082.1 GCA_021199235.1 Lachnospiraceae bacterium
ATAAGGACTTTTTGTGCCCGTAACTGTGAAGGCATTGAACAATTACGCAATTTTACCTGATTTTTACATAAGAGGGATTATGCATTTTACATAGCATGACTAAAATGATTATCGTAACGGGGCACCGATAAGCCCCGGAATTCGATCAGAAAACGATTAGAAAAAAGGAGATCATTTATTATGAAAAGAAAAGCAATCGCAGCGGTAATCGCAGCAATGATGGCAGCAATCCCTGGAACAACTGCTCTGGCAGACGCAACAGGTGACATCGTAGTATGCTCAAGAGAGGATGGCTCAGGTACACGCGGAGCGTTCATCGAGCTGGCAGGCGTAGAGCAGAAGGATGAGGACGGCAACAAGGTAGATATGACGACGGAAGCTGCTGAGATCACGAACAGCACATCCGCTATGATGACCAAGGTTGCAGGCGATGAGAATGCAATTGGTTACATCTCTCTTGGCTCTCTGGACGACAGCGTAACAGCAGTAGCAATCGACGGAGTAGAGGCAACGGTAGAGAACGTAGAGGCCGGTGATTATACGGTGGTTCGTCCGTTCAACATTCTGACCATGGAAGAGGTCAGCGCAGAGGCACAGGACTTCATCGACTTTATCCTGAGTGAGGAAGGCCAGACGGTCATCTCTGACAACGGCTATATCGCTCTTTCTGACGCAAAGCCTTTCGCAGGCGGCAGCGTATCCGGAAAGATCGTAGTCGGCGGTTCTTCTTCTGTAACACCGGTAATGGAGAAGCTGGCTGAGGCTTATGCAGAAGTAAACGCAGACCTTGAGATCGAAGTAATGCAGAGCGATTCTACCACAGGCGTTACCTCCACGATCGACGGCAACTATGACATCGGTATGGCTTCCCGTGATCTGAAGGAAGAGGAAGAGGCAGAAGGCATTTCCGCTACCATGATCGCTCAGGACGGCATCGCGGTGATCGTCAATAATGAGAGCGGAATCACCGAACTGACCACAGAGCAGGTTATGATGATCTACACCGGCGAACTCACCACATGGGAAGATGTGGCTGCATATGTGCCGGAGGAGACTGAGGAAGAGTAACTATGACACAGAAATTTTCAGAAAAAAAAGAGAGCCGCGCTATGCAGAATCATCCTGTGGATGATAGCGCGGCCTACGTCCCGAATTTTTTGCAAAAATTGGGACAGGATATGCGGGCCGCCTTTCTGATCGCGGCCTGCTTTTCCATTCTGGCAGTCGCTCTGATCTGCGTGTTCCTTTTTGCAAACGGAATTCCGACCATGCTGAAGATCGGCCTGCCGGACTTCCTGTTGGGGACGACCTGGAAACCGTCCAATAACATATACGGCATTCTGCCGTTCATCCTGGGCAGCATATATGTCACTGCCGGCTCGATCCTGATCGGCGTACCGATCGCGATGCTGACTGCGATATTTCTGGCCTTTTACTGCCCGAAGCGGATCTATTCGCCGCTGAAATCCATGATCAATCTGCTTGCGGGAATTCCGTCGGTCGTATACGGCTTTTTCGGTATGGTCTGGATCGTCCCAACGATGAAAGCGCTCACCGGAAAATCCGGCAGTACGATGCTGACCGCCTGCATCCTGCTCGGGATCATGATCCTGCCAACGGTCATCGGTGTCATGGAGCCTGCTATTCTGGCTGTACCGGATGCTTATTATGAAGGTTCGCTCGCACTCGGCGCAACACATGAGCGCAGCGTGTTCTGTGTGGTCATTCCGGCGGCAAAGTCCGGTGTGATCGCGGGTATCGTGCTGGGAATCGGCCGTTCCATTGGTGAGACGATGGCCGTCATCATGGTGGCCGGCAACCAGACCTGGATGCCGCAGGGACTCCTGAAAGGTGTGCGTACCATGACGGCAAACATCGTCATTGAGATGGGCTACGCCTCCGGGCTGCACCGTCAGGCGCTGATCGCGACCGGCGTTGTCCTTTTCGTCTTTATCCTGGTCATTAATCTGAGCGTGTCTCTTCTGAGAAGGAGAGCCGCATCATGAGAAAATCGTTCCGATTTGGATGCGGTACCGTTCTCGATTCGCTGCGCAAATCGGAACATTGCCTGCGTCATGCATCCTGTCGGATGTATGACGTATTGAGGAGGGCTGAGCATGAGTAAAAGTATTGCTTATTTCAAGAATCATCCGTTCGCTGCGATCGTGAAATGTCTGG
Source organism: Lachnospiraceae bacterium (assembly GCA_021199235.1). GTDB lineage: Bacteria > Bacillota > Clostridia > Lachnospirales > Lachnospiraceae > Choladousia. Next base: position 2,179 of record JAJQIL010000082.1, read on the forward strand.
TCTGGCTGGCTGCGATCATCACGGCGGTCGTACTGATATTCCTGATCGGCTTTATTGCGGTAAAGGGAATCCCAAACCTGAAACCGAGCCTGTTTTCTCTGAAATATACCTCGGATAACGTCTCCCTGATGCCGGCACTGATCAATACTCTGATCATGACCGCATTATCCCTGGTGATTGCGGTGCCGATCGGCATCTTTGCGGCCATTTTTCTGGTTGAGTACGCAAAAAAGGGAAGTAAGCTGGTCGGCCTTGTGCGGATCACGGCGGAGACGCTTTCCGGTATCCCGTCTATCGTGTTCGGTCTGTTCGGCCTGTTGTTTTTCACAACCGCGCTGGGGTGGGGCTTTTCCCTTCTGTCCGGTTCCTTTACGCTGGTCATCATGATCCTTCCGCTGATCATGCGGACGACAGAGGAGGCGCTGCTGGCGGTTCCGGACGCTTATCGTGAGGCATCCTTCGGCGTCGGCGCCGGAAAGCTGCGCACGATCTTTCGTGTAGTCTTGCCGACGGCCATACCCGGAATCCTTTCCGGCGTTGTGCTGGGCACCGGCAGAATTGTAGGCGAGACCGCGGCGCTTCTCTACACAGCCGATACGGTGGCGAAGGTACCGAGCAGCCTGCTCGGCAGCGGGCGTACGCTTGCGGTTCATATGTATGTGCTCTCCAGCGAGGGACTTTACATGGATGAGGCGTATGCGACTGCGGTCGTGCTGGTCGTTGTTGTATTGCTGCTTAACGGATTGTCCTCGCTGCTCGCGGGCAGACTGATGAAAGGACAGAAGTAGAAACATTGTAACTATTCAGGACAGTATGTGGGGAAAAGCCCTCGTAACTGTGAAAGTACTGAACCGTTACGAAGCATTCAATGAAGCGCAGGTACGGAAAAGAGATTCCGGATTATCATGTGTGAGAGAATATGCGGTACGAAGAAGCGCAGGTACGGAAAAGAAATTTCGAACAGTCAGGCAGGAGAGAAAAATCGAGAGGAACGAATAAAATGGGAAAGATCGACATAAAACATGTAGACTTGTACTATGGGGACTTCCACGCTCTCAAGGATGTAAATCTTGAGATTCCGGCTAATAAGATCACGGCTTTTATCGGGCCGAGCGGCTGCGGAAAGTCCACACTTTTAAAGTCCTTAAACCGGATGAACGATCTGGTAGAAGGATGTAAAATTACAGGGGAAATTACCCTGGACGGCGAGGACATCTACGGAAAAAACATGGATGTCAACCGCTTAAGAAAACGCGTCGGAATGGTGTTCCAGAAAGCGAATCCGTTCCCGATGAGCATTTATGACAATGTAGCGTACGGCCCGAGGACGCATGGAATCCGCAGCAAAGCGAAGCTGGATGAGATCGTAGAAAAAGCGCTCCGCGACGCGGCCATCTGGGACGAGGTGAAGGACCGTCTGAAAAAGAGTGCACTGGGAATGTCCGGTGGACAGCAACAGAGACTCTGCATCGCACGGGCGCTCGCGGTGGAGCCGGATGTGCTCCTGATGGATGAATCCACCTCGGCGCTGGATCCGATCTCGACTTCCAGAATAGAAGATCTGGTCATGGAACTGAAAGAAAAATATACCATCGCGATGGTAACGCACAATATGCAGCAGGCAGCCAGAGTTTCCGACAGAACCGCGTTTTTCCTTCTCGGTGAGATGATTGAGTGCGACGACACCACGACATTGTTTTCCATGCCGAAGAACAAAAAAACAGAGGAATATATTACGGGGAGGTTTGGCTGATTATGAGAGACCGATTTGTGGAAAAACTGGATCAGCTCCAGAAAGAGCTGCTTGAGATGGGAATGCTTTGCGAAGAGGCGATCATGAAGACGTATCGCCTGCTTGTTTCTACGGAAAAACGCGGGGAGAATGTGGAGGAAATCGATCGTCTGGAGGACGAGATCGACGGAAAGGAACAGTCGATTGAGACCATCAGCCTTCAGCTTCTGCTGCGCCAGCAGCCGGTGGCTTCCGACCTGCGCCGCATATCCGCAGCCATGAAAATGATCACGGATCTGGAACGCATCGGCGACCAGGCGACGGACATTGCCGAGATCATAAAGACCGGCAGCATCGACGTGCCAATCGAGGGTGTCGCGATCACGCAGATGGCGGAATTCACGGTAGGCATGGTAAATAAGAGCGTCGAGGCTTATGTGAACCGCGACCTGGAGCTGGCCCGCGAGGTGATTGACAGCGACGACCGTCTGGATGCGATGTTCAATGATGTACGCAGGACACTGACTGAGTCGGCGGCGGTTGAAAAATTTTCAAATGATCAGATTCTTGACCTGCTGATGATTGCGAAATATTATGAGCGTATCGGCGATCATGCACAGAACGTTGGCGAGTGGGTCGAATTTTCTCTGACTGGTGTGCACAGGCAGGGGAAGAAGGCATATAATGTGTTTGGGGTTTACACGAAGTAGAAAATGTACGCGTTGGCTGCCATAGGATACCCTTGGACACGCTCAACGCTGATTTCACTGATTTTGCAAAACATTGAATATGATCTATATAAAAAAGAACTTGAAAAAACTGATTGATTTTCATAGAATAAAAAATACAGAACATCCGGGGAAAGTGAGGAACGGACGTGGCTTTGATATACGTTGTGGAGGATGATGAGAACATCCGCGAGATTGAATTGTTTGCGCTGAAAAATGCGGGATATGAGGTGCAGGGTTTTGACTGCGCCTCTGCGTTTTATGCGAGGCTGAAGGAGCGGATGCCGTCGCTGGTGCTTCTGGATCTGATGCTGCCGGATGAGAATGGACTGGAGATTGTGAAGAAGCTGCGGCTTTCCACGCAGACACGCAAGCTTCCGATCATTCTGGTGACCGCGAAAACGTTGGAGATTGATAAGGTAAGGGGGCTTGATATCGGCGCGGATGATTATATCACTAAGCCTTTTGGCGTGATGGAACTGATCTCCCGCGTCAAGGCGCTGATGCGCCGTACCCGTGACATGGAGCAGGAGCGCATGATCCGGCTGGATTCAATTTTTATGGATGACGAAAAGCGGGCGGTGTATGTCGATGACAGGCCGGTGGATCTGACTTTTAAGGAATACGAGCTTCTGAAGCTGCTTCTTCTGAATGCGGGTATCGTGGTGACGAGAGAAATGATCTTTGACCGGGTGTGGGGCACCGACTTTGAAGGCGAATCCCGGACACTGGACATGCACATTAAGACGCTTCGGCGGAAGCTTGGCACAGCCGGGACGATGATCCGCACGGTGCGCAATGTCGGGTATATTCTGAATTCGGATAATGTGAGCTGAAGGGATTCTCGCTGCTTGCAGCAGAGAATCACGAGGCCGGGCGAGCAGCTATGCTGCGAGTAGTAATGGATGAAACGGAGAGGACAGGCATGAAAAAGAAGATCAACAGCTGGATGATCCTTACGGTATTTGTGACTCTGGTGGCAACGCTGATCATAGCGGTTGCCATTTTTCGTAATATGTACAAGGAACAGGTACTCTCTGAGATGCGCACCTGTGCGGCGCTGATCTCCAGCCTGTCGGCCTCACCGGAAGAGCTTTCCGAGCAGTACACGGAGGATGTAGCAGGACTGCGAGTCACGCTGATCGATGAGGATGGGACGGTCGTGTACGACAGCGACGTCAGCGGTACGCTGGAGAACCATGCGGACCGCGAAGAGGTGCAGGAGGCAGAAGCGGAAGGCGAGGGATGGACGACCCGTTATTCGGACTCGCTGAATTCCGAACTCTATTATTACGCAGTGAAGCTGGACAATGGATTGATTCTTCGCATCAGCAAGGAGGAAGCCAGCATCTGGGGAATTTTCACGGGCACATTAAAGGGAATCGTCGGTGTCGGCGTGATCATGTTTCTGGTATGTATGCTCCTCTCACGCCGGATTACGGCCAGCATTGTAAATCCGATCGAGCGCATGGCAGACAACATTGACAGCGTCAGTACGGAAGGCATTTATGAAGAGCTCGTGCCGTTTGTGATGACAATCCGGCAGCAGCATGAGGATATCCTGCAGAGCGCGAATATGCGGCAGGAATTTACGGCAAATGTATCGCATGAATTGAAAACTCCGCTGACGTCGATTTCCGGTTATGCGGAGCTGATTGAAACCGGGATGGCGGGAGAAAAAGAAGTGCGGCATTTTGCGCATGAGATTCACCGCAGCGCTCAGAGGCTGCTGACCATGATCAATGACATTATCCGGCTGTCACAGCTTGACAGCGGGAAACTGGAAGCTAAAAGTACGTCCGAGGACGAAAATGCCCGGACAGATATGTTGGATTTATATGAGTCCGCGCGAAGCTGTGTGGAAGGTATGCGGCTGAATGCCCGTAAGAATGGCGTTCAGATTACGTGCACCGGCGCAACGTGCCTGATTCATGGAGACAAAAGTATGATCGAGGAGCTGATCTCCAACCTTTGTGACAATGCCATCCGTTACAACAAGCCGAATGGCAGGGTGGAGGTCACGGTACAGGAACAGGATGGCCGTCCGATGCTTCGTGTTAAGGATACGGGCATTGGCATTCCAAAGGAGAGCCAGGAGCGTGTTTTTGAACGGTTTTACTGCGTAGACAAGAGCCGGTCGAGAAACACAGGCGGCACGGGGCTGGGGCTTGCCATCGTGAAACATATTGTCGCCCTGCATCATGCGGAGATTGAGCTGGAAAGTGAGGTCGGAAAGGGAACGGAGATTACGGTGTGGTTCTGATTTCAGACGTTCCCTTTTGGCTTAATCTCAGCATTCTCTCTGGGGAAACATTCAGCAATAAAATCTTATTTCTTTAAAATAGTCATACCATTTATTCTCGATTTCGGAATGCCGTGCCTCTATGACATCCATAATGTTTCGCAGTTTCCGCTGTGGAATGTGAGAATTATTGTTACAGAGCAGACATTTACCGCTTTTGGTGATCCATATTTTTGTGGCGTTTTCTGATGGAACTCCTTCTGACACATGTACATGGACAGGCTCCACTGGCTTATTTTCGTTTGACCAGAAATATATCAGATAAGAGCCGATTTTAAAAATTTGCGGCATTATCAAAACCTCCTTCTCTCGCAAGGCGGATGATTATGTGCGCTACTGACTCCAGATATTCCTGAAAATATTCTATATCTGCCTGCGAAAAACCATCTATGTTCTTCCATTCGTAAGAAGGAAGATAACATTCAGCTGATTGGAAGCCACCATAGACCGGTTTTTCAAAATATACCTTTACGGTTTCAGTTCCGTTTTCGTTGTATGCATCGGAATGTACAACCTCTGTTTTGTCTGCAAGAGTCATAAATTGATACATCATGATCCAAAATCCTTTCTTTATTTTTCCATTTGAGCAGCTTCAACTCTGATTGGAAAATAATAGCTAACAGCTAACCATATGTTTTTGCTTTTACCGTAAAATATACGTCCAATCTCAAGGTTTGATCTGTATTATTATATTATATCCGGACCGAAATAGAAATTTAAATCTTTATTAAGATTCCGCATCTTGACTATTTTTGGTGTATAGTGCAATAATATAGAAATTGTATGATTCTGGCGGCAAAAGGATCATGATAATATTCAGAAGGGTAAGAGTCGGGATGAAGAATAAGCATAAAAAATTACAGGCTGCTGTTCTTATTATTGTATGTGTGATACTGGCAGGTCTCTGCGGGGGCGGGTATTACCTTTACAGGCAGGTGAACAGCGGTCTTTTTTTTGAGGAGACGACACTGAACGGCTACGATGTCTCGGGAATGAGCTGCAGAGAAGTCTTATCGATGCTGGTGGAGGATTACAGTGCGCCGACCGTCACGATCACGGAAGGCGGAGAGACTACGCTTTGCCTGACACTGGAAGAGATGGGCTATACGATTGATCAGATGAGCCTGCTTTCTGACATACAGTCCTGTATGCGTGAACAGAATTTAAGCCTGATCTTCAGTCTGGCGAAGGGGAATGACTTCGAGGTGGAAGTCTCTTTTGATTGCGATGAGACGGTGTTTGCTTCGGCAGTGACGGGGGAGAACTTTACCATACCGCGTGTCACCAGTTCGGACGCGACGCTGGAATACAATGGCACGGAATACTATATTGAGCCGGAAAGCTACGGAACGGAGTTTGACGATGCGGATCTGCAGACGCTGGTAAAAGATTATGTAGACAATCTGGTGGCGGAGGACCGTCCGCAGGAGGACGCTGTGATTGAATTTCCGGAGTCTTTCTATTATGTGCCGGAGGTCACGCAGGACGATCTGGATCTGAATTCTCTGATGGATATTTACAATTCCTACTGTAAGGCCGTGATCACGCTCACCTTTGGCGAAGAGGAGATCGTTCTGGACTGGTCGACACTGCAGGACTGGCTGATCATCGATGGTGAGCTTGCCTCGATTGACGAGCAGCAGGTCGAAGACTTTGTCTATAACCTTGCAGCGACATACAACACGCTTTATCTGCCGCGGAGCTTTACGACAAGCAATGGCGAGACGATTGAGTACGAGAGCAGCGATTACGGCTATCAGATTGATCAGAGCGCTGAGAAGGAGCAGCTGATCGCGGATATTACATCAAATACAGAGGTCACCCGTGAACCGACCTATTCAACGACCGGGCGCTACCGCAACGGCGTTGACGATATCTGCGGCACCTACGTGGAGGTTGATCTTACCGGCCAGCATATCTGGTATTACAAAGACAGCGAACTCATTGTAGAGAGTGACTGCGTCACCGGCAAGCCGACCGAGGAGCGGGAAACGACGACCGGCGTATTCAAGATTCCATATAAGCAGATGGATGTCACTCTTTCCGGCGGCACCGGATCGAGCGCGTGGGAGACGGATGTGACCTACTGGATGCCGTTCCATGAAGGCCAGGGCCTGCACGACGCGACCTGGAGATCGTCATTTGGCGGGAGCATTTACAAGACCAATGGTTCGCACGGCTGTGTGAATCTGCCGTATGATGTGGCGGAGACTATTTACAATGAACTGGAAGAGGGGACACCGATCTTCTTATACAAGACGGAATAAGGATTCCGGGTTTGCTCTGCCTGGAATATTTATGGATGAGTAAGGCTTTTTGCATGACAGATCGGACAAGATAAAGAACAGAAGAAATTTCGGGAGGATGACTTATGAAAGGAATCATACTGGCGGGCGGTTCGGGTACACGCCTTTATCCACTGACAAAGGTGACAAGCAAGCAGCTGCTTCCAATCTACGACAAGCCCATGATCTATTATCCGATGTCTGTGCTGATGAATGCGGGCATCCGTGACATCCTGATCATTTCAACGCCCATGGACACCCCTCGCTTTGAGGCTCTCTTAGGCGATGGGCATCAGTTTGGCATCCGGCTTTCCTATGCGGTGCAGCCGAGCCCGGACGGACTCGCGCAGGCATTTATTATCGGCGCGGATTTTATTGGAAAAGACACGGTCGCCATGGTGCTCGGCGATAACATTTTTGCCGGACATGGCCTGAAAAAGCGGCTGAAGGCCGCTGTAGAAAATGCCGAGAACGGCAGAGGCGCGACAGTATTTGGTTACTATGTGGACGATCCGGAACGCTTTGGCATCGTGGAATTTGACCATGAGGGCCATGCGGTCTCCATCGAAGAAAAGCCGGAGCATCCGAAGAGCAATTACTGTGTGACCGGTTTGTATTTTTATGATAACAAAGTGGTGGACTACGCAAAACATCTCCGGCCTTCTGCCAGAGGCGAACTGGAGATCACGGACCTGAACCGCCTTTATCTTGATGCAGGGGATCTCAATGTAGAGCTTTTGGGTCAGGGGTTTACCTGGCTGGATACCGGTACGCATGAAAGCCTCGTGGAGGCTACCAATTTTGTCAAGACGATGGAGGATCATCAGCACAGGAAGATTGCCTGCCTGGAAGAAATTGCCTACCTGAATGGCTGGATTTCCCGCGAGGAAGTCCTTGTACTGTACGAGGAACTGAAGAAGAATCAGTATGGACAGTATCTGATGGATGTTCTGGACGGGAAGTATCTGGATGTGCTGCATTGAAATAGAAAATGAATATGCGTACAGAATATCAAAACCGAATGGCGCCGCTTTGCATGCGTTTGGGCGGCGCTGAAGAAATTTTATTTCTTGCGGCCTATGCGCTGTGGCTGACCGCCACAGATCTGAAGCTGACGATGTGGGCATACGTTGCCCCTGCGTCAAGGCTGTTCAGCTGCATGCAGCTTGCCGCGTATCTGCTGCTCGGGATACAGTTTCTGGCAAAGGCTGCATCAAAGAAAAACTATGGGAAAAAGGATCTTGTCGGCGTTATCCTGATCCTGTTCTGCTCAGTACTAGTCTGGCATGCCGGCAGAACCAACCGGCAGATTTTTCCGGTGATGCTGTTTCTGTATTTTTCTGCGGATGTTCCTTACAAAAAGATTCTCAAATGTACTGTGACAATACAGCTTGCGGTTATGGCATTCGCGATTGCAACATCCTGCGGCGGACTGATTGAGGATGTTCTCTGGTATGAAGGAGACCGTATAAGACACAGCCTCGGCTATGATTATTGCGGTTATCCTGCACATATTATGCTGTTTGTGACGATGAGCTGGCTGTGCATCCGGGAAAAAGCACATTTTACAGACGCGGCGGTTCTTCTGGCTCTGAACGGCGTTCTCTTTTACCTCACGGACTCCAGATCGGATCTGCTTCTGGCAGTGCTGGGGATTGCGGGGGCATTCCTTTGGGGACGTGATTTTTCGATGGAAACACCTGCAGAATATGCTGCCGGATTTTCTTTGCGAGGATGGTTCACACGCTTTTTTTGTTGTTTCAGAGTATTCCTCGCAAAATTCGGCTTTCTGATCGCGTTTGTGATTTCCGTTGCCGTGCAGTTTTTCTATGATTCAAACAGCACATTCTGGTGCCGTATCAACGACATCCTGAACGGGCGCCTGCAGCTGGGTCATTCAGCAATACAGGAATATGGTTTTTCTCTGTTTGGAAAGGCAATTCACTGGTATGGGCAGGGCAGTCTGCGCCTGGGGATGTCAGACGTTTATAATTATGTGGACAACTCATTTTTAAAGGAGCTCCTGACCTATGGCTGGGTGTTTTCGGTGCTGCTGCTCATCGGTTTTTACTTTACGGGGAAAAAACTGGCGCAGCAAAAAGAATGGATGCTCTGCTGGGCACTGCTGATCACGATCGCTTACTCGGTGATCAACGCGCAGCTTTGTGTTCTATCGTTTCAGCCGTTTATCCTGCTTCCGGGGATGCTGTTTGCTTCAAAGGATGGACCGGAGAATTCGGGCGCAGAGCTTCCATGCCCGGGATTCAGGGAATCCGGGAGATCAAAAGGATTAAAAGAAGCGAAAGAGTCAAAAGAATCAAAGGAATCAAAAGAATCGAAAGGGAATGTCGGAAACTTCCGTATGAGATTTCTCAACACAGAGATTGATAATGTCACATTTGAGGAAACGCTTGCATGGATTGCGTCGCGTTTGGACGGCGCTGATGCAGCGCGTTTGGGCGGTTATATCGTTACTCCCAACGTGGATCATATCGTCCGTCTGGAGACGGATCAGGCGCTGCAAAAGGCATATAAGGATGCTTCTCTGGTGCTGACGGACGGTCAGCCGCTCATCTGGACCTCCAAATGGCTGGGCACCCCGATTAAAGAGAAAATATCCGGTTCGGACCTGTTCCCGAGAGTCTGTCAGCTGGCCGCGAAAAAAGGTTACCGGATGTATTTCCTCGGCGCGGCTCCGGGAGTGGCGGACAGGGCAGCCCAAAAGCTGAAGACAGACTATCCGGGCCTGCAGGTGGTCGGCACCTTTTCTCCGGCATATGGATTTGAAAAGGATGAAAGTCAGGTAAAGGAAGTCTGGCAGAAGATACATCAGGCAAAGCCGGATATTCTGATCGCAGCGCTTGGCACACCGAAACAGGAGATTTTCCTCTGGGAGAACCAGGATGAGCTGAATGGAATGCTGGCGTTTGGCATCGGTGCCGGGCTTGACTTCGCGGCTGGGAACGTAAAACGCGCGCCGCGCTGGATGCAAAAATGCGGACTCGAGTGGTTTTACCGTCTCTGCCATGAGCCGAAACGTCTTTTCAGGCGCTATCTCGTCGATGGCCTGAGAATCCTGCCGATCGTGTGGAAATATCGGAAAGAAAAGGGATAAGATTTATGATCATCGCGATTGACCTTACTTCGCTGGACGACAATTTCACAGGGATTGAGCGTTACGCGCTGAACATGGCGCTGGAGCTTATTAAGGCGGAGGCCGGGAACAGCTTTGAACTCATTTTTAAAAATCAGGTTTTTCCTGATTTTAAACAGTATGAAAGTCAGGAAAATATTCATTTTCATATCCTCCCGGGCTGCAGCAAGCTTATGTTCAACCAGTGGCGGCTGCCGCGCTTCCTGAACCGGATGAACGCGGATTATTATCTGTTTTTTGCGTTCCCGATGCCGATTCTCCTGCGCAAAAAACATGTGCTTTCCACCATTCATGACCTGGGCTGCTGGGACTGCCCGGAGACCATGAAGACGCAGATGGTCTGGTATTTTCGTCTGTCTTATCGGTGGGCGGTGCGGCATGCGGAGCGTACCATTACCGTTTCCGAATTCAGTAAAAGCCGGATACAGCAGATCCTGCATGTCCCGGAGGAGAAAATCCTGGTCACTTATAACGGCGTGACCGGGAAGTTTCTTATAGAAGAGGGAAAAATACAGACTTCTGTGTCAGAAGCCTCTGTTGAATCAGATGCGGGCGTGTTGAAAAATTATTATGAATACAATAAAAATAATCGCGGCTCAGCGGCGAAGGACCATACCCGTCTGCGGGAAAAATATCACCTTCCCGACGAGTATATGCTCTGTCTTTCTACTCTGGAACCGCGTAAGAACATGACGCTGCTTTTAAACGCATATCTGGATCTTTACAGACAGGGTCGCATTAAAACCAAATTGGTGCTTGCGGGACGAAAAGGATGGAAGATTGACGAGCTGCTGCGGGAGGCGGGAACGGTGGAACCTGTGATAAGTTCAGAGACTGCATCCGGTACGACAGAAGCAACAGGTATTTCAGAGGAAACGGGTGCAATGTCTGTGTATGTTACAGTAACCGGATTCATCGACGACGACGACTTACCGGAGGTGTATCGGATGGCGAAATACTTTGTATTCCCTTCTATCTACGAGGGTTTCGGTATTCCGCCTCTGGAGGCGATGTCGCAGGGAGTGCCGGTGATCTCCTCCGATGCGACATCCATGCCGGAAGTGCTTGGCGATGCACCGCTGTATTTTAAAAGCGGAGATGAAGAAGATCTGAAGCGGGCTATCCTTAAGATGGAAAGTCTGGACGACAAAGAGAGAGCAGACCGGGCAGCTGCCGGGCTCAGGCAGAGTAAAAAATTTCGCTATGGACTGGAAGCGGAGAAAGTGAGAAAGTTTATAAACGGTATTGTTTAATAAAGGCAGAAAAGGAAAAACAGCCATGAGTAATTACAGTAAACTCTATTTTACGATAAAAAAATACGGCGGTGTGTTCAAAAATATTGTTCCCAGACAGACACGCATGGCTCTGAAGGACAGGCTGGTGCAAAAGAATATCGCAGAGTTTTTAAGCACAAAAAAACCATATGACAGCAAAGCCTGGCCGGCTGGCGTGAACCTGATCGGCAGCATTCGCGCTGAGATGGGGCTGGGCCAGAGCTGCCGTCTCGTGGCGAGACAGCTGCAGATGAGCGGCTATCCGTTTTCTATCTGCAACATTGGTTTCGATGACAATCTTCGTGAAGAAGACCATTCCTGGGATGACTATATTTCCGTAGAAGTGCCGCCGCTCTCACGGGCAACACTGGACGATCGCTCACAGAACAATCAGCGTCCGTCTTCGCTGGAGGCAGAACGTGCTGCTGACGGGACAAACGCTTCGCGTCCGAATGGCTCATCGGCATTACCCTATGGGATCAATCTCTTTCATGTGAATCTGTGCGAGATGGGGAACATGTTTTCTGCCAATTCATCATTTTGGGATGGCCATTACAACATCGCCTTCTGGCTCTGGGAGCTCGAAGACTTCCCAAAAGAGTGGGTGAAATACTGCAGCCTTTTTGATGAAATCTGGACTCCTTCCGCGTTTGCGGGGCGCGGTATGCAGAAAGCACTGGAAACGCTCTCCGCTGCGCGTTTGGGCGGCGCTGCAGAAGTGCCGGTGCGCACGGTGCCATACCGTCCGACGGCGCCTTTCGATGATTCCTGTACGAGAGAAATGTTTGGGCTGCCGGAACATAAATTCCTCGCTCTGATCATGTATGATTCCAACAGCACCACCGGGCGCAAGAACCCGCAGGGTGCGATCACGGCTTACCGAAAGGCTTTCCCGCAGGAAGATAAGGACTGCGGGCTTGTGATCAAGATCAACAACGCAAAGGATGAGGATGTGCGGCGCCTGAAAAAGGAACTTGATGGGTACCGTAATGTGTATTTTATCACCGAAGTGCTGGAAAAAGAAAAGGTAAACAGTCTGATCCGCTGCTGCGACGTTTACCTGTCCCTGCACCGCTCGGAAGGCTTCGGTCTGGTCATCGCGGAGGCCATGCTTCTTGGCACACCCGTGATTGCCACCAACTATTCCTCCAACGTCGAATTCATGAGCGAAGAGGCCTCCTGCCTTGTGGATTATCAGCTGATCAAAAATCCGCACACGGAAGGCGCGTACAAAAAGGGCTGCTTATGGGCAGACCCGGATCTCGATCAGGCCGCCGAATACATCCGCCGCCTGAAAAATGACCGGGCTTATTACGAAACAAAGGTCATCAACGGGGCGGCTTACCTTGATCAGGCCCTGAATGAGGAGAAGCTGAATGTGCTGTGGAGAGAGCGGATTGACGCAGTGACGGAAAAATAAGCCACTGAAGGAGAACAGAGTTTGAAAAGCAACAGGAATGCGAAAGCTCACATGAGCGTATACAAAAACAAAACGAAAGAAGCACCGTCTGCTCCAGTGCGCGCTGCTCACAACAGACCTGCACCGCTGCACTATCTGCTGGTGATTTTAATCTCCTCTGCGGCGGCCTTTTTCGCGTACCGTCTGTGGAGGATCAATCTGTTTGAGACACCCGTAGATTACTACAACGATGCGCTTCCCGGACTGGTCAATATCAGGTTGATGATGGAAAACGGCGGGCTGGGCTACACAAGCGACCGGCTCGGTGCGCCTTTTGGTTATGCCACGTTTGATTTTCTGCAAAATGATTATATTCCGCAGCTGCTCACAAAGCTCCTGACGCTTTTCACCTCCAACTGGATTCTGGTATTCAACCTGACCAACCTGCTGTCTTTCCCAATCGTTGCCTGCGTTGCGTTATGCGTGCTGCGGAAACTGGATGTGGAGCCGCGGGTGGCAGTGGTGATGGCAGTGCTGTTCTCCTGCAGCCCCTTCCATTATTACAGAGCATTTCGGCACGGCTCCTTTGCACTCTGTGTATCGATTCCGGTCGCGGTGTACTATATTCTGCGGCTGATGCGGGGGGAGGCCATACTGGAGACAAAGAATCATTATCTGAACCGCAATAATTTCGGGTATGTGCTGGCGATGATCCTGCTCGGGGTATGCGGGGTTTATTATGCGTTCTTTACCTGCTTTTTCCTGTGCGTCGCGGGCGTCTATATTCTGATCCGGGAAAAGAAGCTGAGCCGTCTGAAAGAGACGGTCCTCAGTATAGTGCTGATTGTATGTACGACGGTCATCGGATATCTGCCGACGATTCTTTACCGGATGAAAAACGGGGCCAATACGGCCGTGGCAGTTCGCACAGCGGCAGAATCGGAGCTGTACAGTCTGAAACTCTCTCAGCTGCTTCTGCCTGTGACCAATCACTGTGTCTCCTTCCTTGCTTCCCTCAAAGATCTCTTTAACACCAGCTTTTCTGTGAATGCAAATGAAAATGATTCCGTCACATTGGGGCTGATTTTTGCGGTTGGCTTTCTGATTCTTCTGCTGTCCTTTTTCCGAAAACAGAGCAAAGTGAGCAGGGAGGTTTGCTATATACAGGAACTGGCATGCCTGAACCTCTCCGCCCTGCTCTATGCGTCCTCTGGCGGTCTGATCCTGGTACAGGCGCTGTTTTTTACCCAGATCCGCTGCGGGAACCGGATTTCTGTTTTTATTTCTTTCTTTTCCTGTGTTTGTGTGGGACTGCTTTTAAGCAGACTGCTTAAGCAAAAGAAGGTTTCGCGTGTACCGTCGGGAATGATCTCTCTGGGGCTGGCGGTCCTTCTTGCTGTGGGGATTCTGGATCAGACGGCTACCGGTCTCGCGCGCGACTACGGGGAGATCCGCAGCCAGGTACAGAGCGACAGGGCCTTTGTGGAAACGATTGAGGAGATGGAGGAGGAAGGCAGCATGATCCTGCAGCTGCCCATTGTGCGCTATCCGGAGGCCGGTACGGTCAATGAGATGAAAGATTATTCGCATTTTGTGGGACTCCTTTATTCGGATACGCTGCGCTGGTCCTACGGCGTTATGTATGGAAGAGACGGCTATGATGTGCTGGACGATCTGAAAGCGGAAGACCTGACTGCGGAGGAACTGATACTGACCGCTGCGTCTATGGGGTATACCGGAATATACATTGATGAGGACGGGTATACAGAGGAAGAACTTATTCTTTTGGAAGAAGGGCTGGAAGAACTGCTGGATGAGGCCCCGCTTGTGAGCGAGAAAGAGGATAAACTGTATTTTTCACTTACCGCGTATATCAGTCAAAATGAGATTGGGACGGATTATTTAAGTCTGATCTATACGGACGGTATTTATGGAGAGGAAGGCAGCGGCGATTCTTCCTGGAACTGGATGGAGGAAGAAGGAACTATCCGCATTTATAACTGGTCAGATCAGGAGCAGCATATTACGCTGACCCTTACCATCTCCTCACCCTGGGAGGGAGAGTATTCATTCCTGCTGACCGATGGGGAGACAGGCGAAGAATCAGAATATGTGATTACACAGGGAGAAAACTGCTGTGAGCTGGAGCTCACACTGGAGCCGGGTTACAATACGTTAGCATTCGCTACGGACGCTCCGGCAGTAGAAACGCAGAGCGATCCAAGGAATATGCACATCATGCTGACGGAAGCAAGGATGGAGCCAGCATGATCGGCTGATGGTTCGTTCCCTGCGTATGAAAGAGGGAGGCTGCCGCATATGCGGCAGCCTTTTTTTGCACAGGGGCGCATAAGGTGTTTTGTGGCTTAGCCACACGCGGCCCGCGCATCGAATAGGGGACAAGCCTCCCTGCTCGATTGACCACCCATTATACAGAAAGAGCGGCCGGAGCAGGGCCTTCTGGAAGAGTTTGGGATACAGATTTCCCTCCCGTGAAACTCTTTCCTACAAATCGCTGAAAAACAGAAAAAAATATCGACGGTTTTGTGGATAGAGATTCGGGAAAAGATATGATAAATTTACAGTATGGACGAAATGTACAGAGATAGAGAATTGATTATTTAAAAAACTGTGCAGAATAAATGAAAATAAGGAGGTAAGTGCATGATTATCATTGGTGAAAAAATTAATGGTTCCATTCCGGTCGTAGCGGACGCCATTGCCAGACGGGATGCGGATTTTATCAAAAACAGAGCGAAAATACAGGCAGATGCCGGTGCAACGTTTATTGACTGCTGTGCATCCGTGCCGGAGGCAGAAGAGGTGGAGACGCTGAAATGGATGATCGACTGCATTCAGGAAGCGACCGACCTTCCCATCTCAGTAGACAGCCCGAGTGCGAATGTTCTGGCGCAGGTCATCCCGTATGTGAATAAGCCGGGCCTGGTGAATTCCGTATCCGGAGAGGGAGATAAGATCGACAAGCTTTTTCCGCTGATCGCCGGTACAAAATGGCAGGTGATCTGCCTGCTGTCTGATGATAAGGGTATCCCGAAGAGCGCTGCGGATCGTCTGAGAGTTTTTGACCATATTCTGGAGAAAGCCAACGAGTATGGGATCAAACAGTCCCAGATGCACATTGACCCATTGGTCGAGATGCTCTGCACCTCGGAGGATGGTATTGCGCTGAATGAAGAAGTGATCTCAACGGTGAGAGAACGCTGCCCGAGCATCCATATCACGGCCGCGGTCAGCAACATCTCTTTCAACCTTCCGGTCAGAAAGATGGTCAACTTAGGCTTCACAGTTCTCGCGATGAAGGCAGGACTGGACAGCGCCATCCTGGATCCGACGAACCGGGATATGATGGGCGTGATTTACGCGACTGAAGCACTTCTTGGACTGGATGACTACTGCATGGAGTACATCGGCGCGTACAGAGAAGGAATCTTTGGACCGAAGAAATGATTACGAAGCTGTTTCACAGGATCACGGTGAAGTATTTTTATTCATTACAGAACCCGATAAAGGAGGCGCGCGGGAAATAGCATTTGCCGGCGCCACATCAATCAATATAAACAAAAATGGAGGTAACAGATATGGCGGGAGTTCAGGAAGTATATGATCTCGTAGTAAAAGGAAAAGCGAAGCTGATCGCTGCAACGGTACAGGAAGCACTGGACGATGGATGCGATCCCACCGCGCTGCTGAATGACGGCATGATCGCGGCGATGGATGAAGTCGGCGCAAAATTCAAAGACGGCGAAATCTTTGTGCCGGAGATGCTGGTAGCGGCGAGAGCCATGAAGAAGGGCGTAGAAGTATTGAAGCCACATCTTGCGACAGGCGTAGCTGGCGCGGCAGGAAAGGTAGTCATTGGCACCGTAGCGGGCGATCTGCATGATATCGGTAAGAACCTTGTTGCCATGATGCTCGAGTCCGCCGGATTCGAAGTTATTGATCTGGGCGTAGATGTGCCGAAGGAGAAATTCGTTGAGGCTGTCGAGCAGAACCCGGGTACGAAGATTGTCTGCTGCTCCGCACTTCTGACGACGACGATGCCGGCTCTGAAGGATGCGGTGGCGCTTCTGAACACCCAGCCGTTCCGCTCGGAGATCAAGGTCATGGTCGGCGGCGCTCCGATCACGCAGGAGTTTGCGGATGAGATCGGTGCAGACGCTTATACAGAGGACGCTGCGTCCTGCGCACAGAGAGCGAAGGAGCTTGTGGCATAAAAGCTGCGGCAGGAAACTTTATATAGTTGGTATAAAAATGGGGCTGTAAACAGGATCCCTGAAAAAAGCTTCCGATACACATTTGTGTAACGGAAGCTTTTTTTACGCGCAGAGCCAGGCAAGGTGTTTTGCGGCTAAAGCCGCACCCGGCTCGCGCGGACGAGTAGGAGCCGGCAAGCGCCTCCTACTCGATCGCACGGCCAGGCGAGCCGCCTCCTGCTCGATCAGACAGGGGAGATTGTGACAGATGCATGCGATATGGCGAGCAGAGAGAGCAGGCCAGGGGTGCAGGCAAGTGACTTTTAGGGTGTCAAGCGTTTTTGAAAATGTCCTGAAAAATTTTTAACATAAGCCCCGGAG
>JAJQIL010000028.1 GCA_021199235.1 Lachnospiraceae bacterium
TTGCTTACTTCACGGCAAAGAGAGACTATACGATCATACGGGAATTACCATCTGGTGAAGGATTTGCTGATCTGGCATTTATACCCAGAAACGGTTCAGACAAACCGGCAATGATTATTGAATTGAAGTATGATAAGTCAGCGGATGGGGCTCTTAACCAGATCCGGGAAAAAAGATATGACGGCGTGCTTTCACATTACACAGGCAATCTTCTGCTTGTGGGTATCAATTATGATAAGAAAACGAAAGAACACGAATGCGAGATTGAACGCTTTAATGGCAGGCGATAGCAGAGCGGTTTTGTTATGGGCCTGATATATGCGGAACAGAGAATTTCTGAAGGGTCAGAATGGAGGGAACCCATGAAGAAAGTAGTTGCATTAGGTATCACTGCTTTTGAAGATATCATCGGAAGAAATGTCTTTTATGTTGATAAAACCCGATTTATTAAGGAGTGGTATGACAGTGCGGATCAGGTGACGCTGATTACGAGGCCGAGGCGTTTTGGAAAGACCCTGACTTTGAACATGATTGAGACGTTTTTCTCAGTCCGGTATCAGAACAGACCAGAATTGTTTGAGGGGCTCTATATTGCAGGAGAGGAACGTTTTCAGGCGATGCAGGGGACCTGCCCGGTCATTAATTTGAGTCTGGCGAATGTAAAGCAGAGCAGCTATGAAAGCATGTGCTATGATATGCGGCTGCAGCTTGCGGAATTGTTTGAGGGACACTCTTATTTGCTGGAATCAGATAAATTGTCGGATGCGGAGAAGGAAACCTTTTCACAAATTATCTGGCAAAAGGCTCCGGATGAGATGTGCATGAAGGCGCTTCGGTTCCTTTCTCAGTGTCTGTATGAGCATTTTGAGAGGAAAGTTCTGATTCTTATTGATGAGTACGATACACCCATGCTTGAAGCCTATACGGCGGGATACTGGGATACGGCGATTGAATATATACGCCGCATGTTTCATGCTGCGTTTAAAGACAACCCATACCTCGATCGAGGGCTTCTTACTGGTATCACAAGAATCACGCAGGAATCAATCTTCTCAGACCTGAATAATCTGGCAGTTGTGACGACCACTACGGAGCAATTTGAGGACTGCTTTGGCTTTACGGAGCAGGAGGTTTTTGCTGCAATGGATGCCTATGGCTTCTCTGACCAGAAGGAAGAGGCCAGACGATGGTATGATGGCTTTCAGTTTGGCAGTCATAAAGGGATTTATAATCCATGGTCGATCTTGAACTACTTGAAATATAAGAAATTTGCACCATACTGGATGAATACCAGTGGGAATACGCTGGTAGGCAATCTGGTACGGCAGGGGTCGCTTAAAATTAAGGATGAATTTGAAATCTTGCTGAAAGGCGGTACAATTCTTACTGAGATTGATGAATCAATCACCTATGCGGAATTGCGGGGAGATTCTAAAACAATCTGGAGTTGGTTTTTGACGACGGGCTATGTGAGGATTGTACAGGAACGGGAAAACGAATATGAGATAGCTCTGACGAATTATGAAGTACGGGAAGCTCTTTGCAAGCTGGTGAAAAAATGGTTTGCGGAGTCGTATGATGAATATACAGAATTTATTCGTATGCTGCTGGCCGGGAATCTGGAAGGGATGCAGCGGTACATGGAGAAGGTGACGTCAAGGACATTCAGCTTCTTTGATGTAGGAAGCGGTTCTTCGGAAAGTGAGGTGGCGGAACAGTTTTATCATGGATTTACGCTGGGGTTGATTGCAGATCTGGATCGCACTCATATACTGACATCGAATCGGGAGAGCGGCTTTGGAAGATATGATGTTTCGATTGAGCCGCGAGATGGAAAATCAGACGGGATTATCATTGAATTTAAGGTGTTTGATCCAAGACAGGAGGAAACTTTGGAGGACACTGCGGAGCGGGCGTTAAGGCAAATCGAGGATAAGAAATACGAGACAGATTTGAAAGGAAGAGGAATCACGGCGGTTCGCAAATACGGGTTTGCTTTCAGGGGGAAAGAAGTGCTGATTTTGGAGAGCGAGGTATAGTGAAAACTGCTGCATGATGATTTGCCAGAAAAATGATGAAGCAAGTATCGGATTCAGAATATGCATGAAAGCTATGAAGTGCTTTGGAACAGGAAGCATATGAGAGGAAATGATATAGATGTCGAGTGAAATTTATACAGTTTCTCAGATAAAAAGCATTTTGATGCCTGTCTTTCGACGTCATAATGTAAAATGGGCGGTGCTATTTGGCTCCTATGGAAAAGGACGAGCAAATGAGAAGAGCGATCTTGATATACTGGTTGATAGCGGCCTGAAAGGTTTGAAGTTTGTAGGACTGGTTGAGGAAGTGAGAGAAGCTGTTGACAAAGACATTGATATGATTGATGTTTCTCATTTGGAAAAGAATTCTGAGATTGACTTCGAAATCCAGAGGACTGGGGTGGTGATTTATGAGAAATGAAAGTCATCAGCTTTACGTTCCTGGTGGAAAGGATATAAGGATTATGGAGCAAAAGAGTGACATATTGCAGTCGTTTTCCAATGACGTAATTAAGTGTATGGGTGATTCGGTAAAGCGGATTATTCTGTATGGCTCATATGCCAGAGGAGACTATACCAGTCATTCTGATATGGATATTATGATTCTGACATCCCTGGACGATGAAGGGATCAGAAATATTGAAAACCAGATTTATGATATTGCTTTCGACTATGAAATGTCTCGGGGAGTAGTAATAAGCGTTAATATACAGAATATTGATCATTTCAACTACTGGCTGGGAGCTTTGCCATACTATGACAATGTAGAAAAGGAGGGAATTGTGCTTGCAGGATAAAGAAGTGTATTTCAGTATATTTCGATTCAGGATATGCATGAAAACCATGAAGCATTGTGGAATAGGAAACATATGAGAGGAAGTGATATGGATGTCGAGCGAAGTTTATACGGTTTCTCAAATTAAAAATATTTTAACTCCTGTCTTTCGACGTCATAATGTAAGACGGGCGATACTATTTGGCTCATATGGAAAAGGACGAGCGAATGAGAAGAGCGATCTTGATATACTGGTTGACAGCGGACTGAAAGGTTTGAAATTTGTAGGATTGATTGAGGAAGTAAGAGAAGCTGTTGACAAAGACATTGATATGATTGATGTCTCTCATTTGGAAAAAAATTCTGAGATTGATTCAGAAATACAGGAAACAGGTGTGGTGATTTATGAGGAATGAGGTGGTTGTGTCTAAAATGTTGACATATATAGACAAGATTCAAAGGTATTCAAATGGTATGACATATGATACTTTTGTGGAAAACGATCTTGTTCTGGAAGCCTGTGTCTTTAACTTGAGCCAATTAGGAGAACTGGCGAACAAAGTGGATCAGGAATATAAACCTCCCATGTAGAAGAGGAAGGAGAATTCAGGGCATCAGGATAATATTTATGAAGCTGTGCCAGGACACGTTCCTGGTAGGCGGCATGACCGCCGGAATTAACAGGTTTCATATGTGCACCTCCAATCAAGCGTGAAATATCTTCTTGATTGAAGGGCGCGCCTCGCAGCCTCTGGCGAGGCAAGGACAGCAAGGCGCGCTGCACATTTTATCCCATTTGTCAATAGTTTTTATGAAAAAAGTGGGGGGAATTAAAAAAATGGAGTCTCAAAAAGCCGCGTTTTATGCGGTGTTGAGATTCCGAGAGACTATAAGGAAGAAAGGGAGGCTATGATATGAAAGGAAGAAATCGATCGAAAAAAATGCTGGCCTTTTTGCTGGCTGTCAGTGTCATGATGACTACCGTCTATGTGCCGGGCGTTTCCCTGGCTGAGGAGTCTGTCATCGTAGAAGATATATCTGTGGGGGCGGAGACCGGGACAGCCTCCGCAGTCTCTGAAGACTCCGGTTTAGAAAATACGGATTCCGGAGATACAGATTCCGGAGACTCAGGCACAGGAGTCAGCGAAGCAGATCTGATCATCGAAGAAGAAGAGGTTCCGGACAGCCTGGCAGAGACGGGCGGGACCCGCATTATCAGCTGGACATGGGATGATGAGTATGAACAGCTGGAATGGGTGGAAGACGAAACGGATGCGCAAAAAGACTCCGGAGAGGAAAAAGAAGACGATGGCACATGGGTCTTAAGCCTTGCCGCGCGCTCTGACGGATACAGCCAGGATACGCTGGATATGCTGTTTCCATGGGAAATACTTGCGGTGATGGAGAACTCTGAGGCGGAAGTGACGGTCGCTATCGACGAGTGGCATTGCGAGGACTACGCGGCAGATGCGGAAGGCCGCTGGCCGGCAGGAGAGGAAAGCTATGAGTTCACCGCGCAGCTGGCAGACGGCTTCACCACGGATGAAGAGATTGTGATCCGGGTAGAGTTTACGCAGGCCGCCGCGGAAGATACCGAGGATTCGTCTGAGAAGCAGTCAGAAGCACTGTCTGAATCATTGTCTGAGTCAGATACGGAAACTCAGTTGGAGACAGGATCAGAGACAGGATCAGAATCTGAGACGGCAGCCGAAGATGAGAACGGAATAGCAGCGGCATCAGAGACAGCAGTCGGCGCTGAGAATGGAATAGCAGCGGCATCTGTAACAGAAGGCGAACCAGAGGCTGGCACAGCTGCTGAGACGGAGATAGAAACAGCCGCAGCGGAGTCTGAGACGGAAGAAGCGACAGAGCTCCTGCCGGAATTGGATGAGGAAGATATCGCCCTGACTGCGGAGGAATCGGATGAGGACGAGATCGCCCTGATCGCAGAGGATTCGGATGAGAGCGACTCGGTGGGCGGATCCATTACGGAGGACATATTCTGGAATCTTTCCGGTGGGGTACTGTGCATCTCGGGCAGCGGCAGGATGCCGGATTTTTCTTCCGGGGAAGCCCCCTGGGCGGAATATGCAGATGAGGTGCTGTCCATTGTCGTCGGTCTGGGAATTACGTATGTGGGCTCTTATTCCTTTGGGTCGATGGCAAATGCGGAGCTGCTGATTCTTTCCAACTCCGTGACGGCATTTGGAGCGCATGCGGTGACGGGCTGTACGGCGCTGACAGAGCTGACACTCTCTGAGAATGTCGCATCGCTGGGGACACAGGCATTTTTTGGCTGTACGGCGCTGACCTCAGTCACTCTGTACAATTCATCCGTTACCATCGGCTCTCAGGCACTGGGCTATGCCGACAGCGCCACGCTGACCAGCGGGTGTACCCTTTATGGCTATCAGGACAGTACCGCGCAGACCTACGCGGAAGGAAACGGGCTCTCCTTTGAGGCTCTGGACACAGAACTGCTTTCGATCGGCAGCGTTTCCTCCGGATCTTCGGAAGAAGCGGAGAGCGGCACGGTCTATAAAATCGAGACGGCTGAAGACTTTCTGGCCATTTATGAGAACCCGGATGGAGACTATGTTCTTACTGCGGACATTGATTTTTCCGAATACGGTTCCTTTTCCGTGCCGGAGGGCGTGTGCTTCAGCGGCACGCTCTATGGGCAGGGGCATACCCTGTCCAACCTGACGATCAATCAGGTCAATGTCTACAGCTGTACATATGGCAAATCCTACAGCGACGGCCAGACAGACGGTTTTGCCGGTCTGTTTGACACCGTGTCCGGCACGATTCAGGATCTGAAGCTGGAGAACGTGTCGATCGACATCCCGTCCGATGCTTCCGCGTACCGCTTACATGTCGGCACCATCGCCGGTGTTCTGTATGGCAATGCGGCGGTGATCAACTGCAGTGTTTCAGGGAAAATCACTGTTTCGGGAGGAGAGAATGTCACACAGTCGATCCATATTGGAGGGATAGCGGGGAGCCTTCTCGGAATCTCAGGATATGGCTATGTACTTTTGGATTCCTGCAATGTCGGTGTCGATATTACCGCTTCCTCTGCATCATCGGTCTATGCGAGCGGCATCGTCAGCGGATTTGATTATTATTCGCTGAATAGTTTTGCGTCGTTAAAGGACTGCTCTTATGATGGCTCGATGGATGTGTCGCAGGAGGGAGAAAATGCTGACGCATACTTTGCTGCATGCGGGTCAACTGCTTTGACAGATTGTGGAACAATGGTGGTAGGGGCTTATGCGTACTGGGCAGATTCCTGTACAGTCAAAGGGAGTATTCAGGTCACGACCACGGATGGATACGCTTTTGCAATCGGTCTGGGCTATTCCATTGGAGGCTCCAATGAAGCAGATGTGCGTGTCATAACAGATTCTGCCGATGTGGTTACTGCCATCGGTATACTGAGTTCCAGAAATGCAGATAATCACGGAAATGTAAAGCTGGATGCCGGCGAAAAATCGAAGGGCACGGCGTCTGTATATGGAGTGCATTTAGGCTCTTCCTGCAGTAATTATGCAGATGTTTCAGCGTCAGCCGTTTATTATTTTGAACTGTATGCAGCCGGAGTCAGAACTCTTGATAATGAAGAATGCACTTCTGTATACAATTATGGAAATATATCAGTATCCGTTCAGGGAGGATATTATGTGTATGCTTATGGTATATGTTCGTACCAGAAAATGGATGGCTCAGCTAATTATGGCCTGGTAACGGTCGACGATCTTGGAGAGTACCCGGGAATGTTAATGGCGTATGCATATGGGATAGCGGAACCCGGCGGGAACGCACATGCAGTAAATAACAAATATTGTGCGAACTACGGAGATATTTCCGTAACATCCGACAACAGATCATCTTCACATGTATATGCTTACGCTTATGGAATCAGCTGCTGCACATACAGCAGGAATTATGCCTCAGTATCTGTTTTCGTTTCGCAGGCGGGATATTTATATGCAGGTGCTTATGGTAATTATGGAGATTGTGGGGAAAATTATGGAGATATAATGGCTGCGGGGGATAGTGTGAATAGTAGCTCTTATTTATCTGCAATGGGGAGCCAGGGAGAGTATAGTTATAATGAAGGAACCGTTTCCGTAACGGGAGGCAGTGAGATTAGTTGTTCAGCTTGGGGAAGTTTCGGAGATTCCAGCTATAACGAAGGAGCCGTATCAGTCACGTGTGACAATGTTCTTTGGATTTATGGAAGCAATGGGGAGGCCAGTCACAATGAAGGCACCGTATCGGTCGCATGCATTTCACTTGGTTCTGTCTGCGGAAGCAGTGGAGATTCCAGCTATAATGAAGGCGCTGTATCGGTCGCATGCGATAGCGTTGAATATGGTTCTGTTTACGGAAGTTATGGGGATTCCAGTTATAATAAAGGTACCGTTTTCGTCACGGGAGACAGTGGGACAAATGGCAGGTTTTACGGAAGTTATGGAGATAACAGCTGTAATATGGGTGATGTAGAAGTTACATTAGCATCTTCTGGAACCTGCCGCTTATATGGAAGCTGCGGAGCTTCTTCTTATAATGCTGGCGCTTTGAGTATGACAGATTCAGAAAATGGAGATGTATATGGGTATGGAAGTTATGGGAACGACAGCTATAACAGTGGAACAGTTGATGCGTATTCATACTCGGGAAATGTTTATGCTTATGGCTGCGATTCAGATGCTGCCGGAAGTACCGGTGCAGTAACAGCAACATCAGACTCGCCTCAACGATCTGTTGAGGTCATCGCGGCAAACAGCAGCGAAGTAAGGGCGATTCATACCGGATATTATTCCCTTAGTGCGTCCAATGGTACAGTGCAGTATTATTACAATTTGAGCGTTGCATCATCCTGTGAGCTTCATAAGTTCCAGAATAGTGGTTATATTATTCTGAACAGCAAAGATAAACCCTGTTCGGCGTGCAGTTATACACTGTCTGGGAAAGCGGAATCCATCTCCTCAGGCACAGTCGCCGCTCCTGAAGCGGAATCTGATGAGTGGACAATACCGGAGCCTGAGGATACAGAGGATGACTATTATAATCTGAGCCTGGGGAATATTGCCCTGTATGAGAATCTGTCCGATATGGACAGCAGAATTTCACGCCTTTTCTATGCGTGCGGGAGCTTCTCTTACACAGACAGTGCGGCCAGGCAGGGGCTGACCGTTGTGAAGAATGCGGATCTGACCGATTTTGATACTGTCTATGCCAGGGTTTCTCTGTATAACCTCTGCAGCAACATCTGTTCGGATGTGTATCTGTCGATCACGCTTCCGGAAGGACTGAGCTTTTCCCCGGATGTCTATGAGCCGGTTCGGACTTATTCAGTCGGGGATGTGGAAGGTACGCTGGACTACTGGCTGAAGGATCCGATCTATCTTCTCTACAGCGAAAAGTATGATTCCGCGCAATATCTGACCTACGACTGGACGCTGCAGTGGACGACAGAAAGCGGAGAACTTAAGACCGCAGAGGGAACCTCCAAAAAGCTGGTTTCACTGACACAAAGATATTCGGGCGACAAGAATCAGGCTCTGCTGAAGCGCGGATATGAGACAGATGTCTCGGATGAAGTATTTACATGGTCGGCGTCAGGGCTTGAAGAGGACTGCTCCTCGTTCCAGAAGCAGATCGCGCTGCTCTCCGCGTATATGAGCGAGATGATGGAAAGCAGCGACAAGGCAGCATTAAGAGCGCGGATCCGGTATAACCTCCTGCAGCTGGGATTCTCCCATATCTACTATGGCGGCTCCAGCAGCGGCTATATGGAGGAATACGTCTGCGCAAAGAAGAAGGTCATCGGCTCGGACGGCAAGGTCTATACGGTCGTGCTTCTGGCTGTTCAGGGTTCGGATTCACTGAGGGACTGGCTGGGTAATTTTAGCTATGATTTCAGCGGTACTGTACACTCCAATCTGGTATTGTGCGGCAAGAATAATCTGTATGATTTATATGATTATCTGGGCCTGTGGGAGGGCACTGAGATCGGGTCTGACACAAAGCTTCTGATCACCGGGCACAGCCGCGGCGGTTCGATCGCCAACTATGTAGGCGCTTATTTTGACCGCCTCTCACAAAGTGCGGCTTCCAATGTGTACTGCTACACCTTTGCCGCGCCGAACCTGGTCAATGACGGGACGCAGCACAGCGGGATCTATGATAATATTTTTAACCTGATCAACTATGAGGATGTGGTTCCCTTTGTACCGGGAGATCTGTTTAAATATGGCAGGACGCTGGTGTTTAATTATCCAAATGAGACGGCGAAGGACTATCAGGCAGTTGTAAGGGGAATCTCTTCTGCGACGGCTTCTCTGTCTTCGCTTTCGATTCTGGCGGAATATGGGGCTTTACTGTGGGCAAATGCGGAGGCGATGGGCGCTGCTCATGATATGTCCAATTATATCGATAACCTCAAAACCGGAACCGCTGATTATAACGCCTATGATACGGTGACCGGAGAACTGGATCCGATCATCGAAAGTTGGAATGAGAAAGATCGTGATTTGTATCAAGAGGAACTTGAAGACCACCCTTTTTTAAGGGGGCTCGCGACGGATTTGGCGTGGTTGTCAGCTCTGGCAGTACAAGTGTTTCTGAACATCGATTCGGGAACGGGCTATTCCGGCACGCCCCCCTATATACTGGTTCAGGGCGCTGTTCTTAAAGGAGAGGATCTGTATAAGCTGCTTGTACACTGCCCGGTGGATGTGGAGATTCTGGATGCGGATGGAAGTATGCTGTGCAAAATTGTCAATAACGAACTGACGGAGTATGATGAGGACAGCGGGATTACGGTTCTGATATCAGGAGATGAAAAGGAATTATTTTTACCGGACACAGGCACATATCAGGTAAAAATCACAGGCTATGACGATGGCACGATGGATTATTCTCTGATCCATGTGGACAGTGATGGAAATGACACGGTGGCTTATAATTATTACAATCTGCCAGTGAGCAGCGGCGTGACTACAGTCGCAGCGATCCCGTCCGGCGACATGCTTTCTTCGGATACGGCAGTGCTTAGTGGTGCTTCGGGAGAGATCCTGACGCCGGATGAGACCCTGAGTGGCAGCGAATTAAACACAGTGGAAGTCACGCTGACCTCGGATGAGGGCTGCTCCGTACTTGCGGGCGCGGGGAGTTATACCAGAGGAGATTATGTGTCCGTTCTGGCCGTCGGCACCGGCAGCCGGAGCTTCCTGGGCTGGTATGACACTGAGACGGAGACGCGGCTTTCCACAGAAGAGTGGTATTCGTTCCAGGCACAGGAGAACATTTCTCTGACGGCGCGGTTTGAAGAGACATCTGACGAAGAAACATCTGACGAAGAGACATCTGGCGGAGAGACATCTGGTGAAGAGACATCTGGCGGAGATACATCTGACGGGGATACATCTGGCGGAGAGATCCCCGGCGAAGAGATATCTGCCATTGCGTTGTCCGGCTGTGAAATCAGCCTTTCCGGTACAGCCTATACCTATGACGGGACGGCGAAAACACCGTCCGTGACCGTTTCTTATGACGGGATAATGTTGACGGAGGGAACAGACTATACAACAGAATACGCTGACAATACGGACGCGGGAACGGCGACAGTGACCGTTACCGGCACGGGGAATTACACCGGTACGGTGCAAAAGACCTTTACAATCGCAAAAGCAGAGCAGGCAATTACTGTGCAGGTGTCTGAATCCTCCATCCAGGCGGGGGCGACCACCTCCATGACGGTCAGTGGGGCATCGGGAGCGGTGAGCTACGCTTCGAGTGACACCTCGGTCGCCGCAGTCAGCGCGAATGGGGTCGTGACCGGGAAAAAGCCGGGGACGGTGACAATTACTGTGACGGCCGCGGAAACATCCAATTACCGTGCGGCAGCGGGCCGTACGGTGAGCGTGACGGTGACGCTCGCATCCTGCCAGGTATCCAGCCTGAAGAATACGAGCAGGGGCATCACAGTAAAATGGAACGAGGTGACCGGCGCGACCGGCTATTATGTCTACCGCAAAACAGGCTCCGGCAGCTATAAGAAGATCAAAACCATTACCGCAGCTTCCACTGTAAGCTATACGGACACCTCCGTAAAAAGCAGGAACGGCACCAGCTATACCTACAAGGTGACAGCTTACAGCGGCAGTACGACCAGCGGATTCAAAGCCAAAAAGATCGTCAGGCTGTCTGTGCCGACTCTGAGCATTGTGAAGAGCACATCCTCGAAGAAACTGACGGTGAAGTGGAAAAAGAAGAGCAAAGTGACCGGATACCAGATCCAGTACTCGACCAGCTCCACTTTTAAGAGCAGCAGGACAGTGACGGTAAAGGGCGCCGCGAAAGTCAGCAAGGTGCTTTCAAGTCTGAAAAAGGGTAAGAAGTATTATGTGCGCATCCGCACCTATTACAAATCCGGCGGCACCACGTATTATTCTGCATGGACTGCGAAGAAATCGGCGAAAGTAAAGAAGTAGCTGAATGCCTGGCAGTTGGCATTGATCAAAATGCATATTATAGATCGCTGTTAGCGTCAGTCTGAAAAGACTACCTGGCGTCAGCTTAAAAAAGCCATTTTGAGTCAATTAGAGAATGCAAAAGCCGTTATTCGTGTTGTTGAGACCTGGCTCCTCGCAGGGAATCACAGGGATGTGGTTCCCTTTTTACTTGTTTCTATGGATGCCTGCAACATCCCATTTCAAGTTGACATTCCGATTAGATTCATTTAAGATAGCGGTAATATAGATTTTTGATCAGGAGGGATAATTGTGAATATTGATGATATAACAGCAAAAATGAGAAAGATCAGCATGGATACGGTTGCGGAGGTCCAAAAATTAAATGAGGTCAGAAACCTTAATTCGCAGATCAACGCACAGAAAAAGATGGTTCAGGCCATGTATGGGGAGATTGGCAAAAAACTGTATGACCAGTACAAAGAAACTCCGCTTGATGGTTTTGAGGCGGATTTTCAGGCTTTAGATGGTGCCTTTGAGCATATTGAACAGCTGCGGGAAGAAATTCGCGCTGCAAAAGGGGTAACTTTGTGTCCGAACTGTAAGATGGAAGTTGGTGTTGATGAGCGATTCTGCTCCAATTGCGGCAGCAAAATGCCGGAGGTATTTCGTATTATAGATGAGGAAGACGAAAAAGAACTGGAAAGTACAGCAAATCCTGAAATGGTTGAGGACACTCCAGAAGAGCAGTCGCCTGAGATGACCGAAGATACGACAGAAGAACAGGCACCTGAAATGCCCGAAGATACTTCAGTAGATTCAGAAGAGCAGTCGCCTGAGATGGATGAGGATATGACAACAGATCAGGCAATGGAAATGGCTGAGGACACGACAGAAACGTATGCGACAGATATAACTGAAAATATGGCAGACGGGCATGTATCTGAAATGTCTGAAGACATGCCACCGAAAGAACAGGAGCCGGATACATCTGAGGGCACGTTAGAAGAGCAGACGACAGACGCAGAGGAAAAACCGGAAGGAACTGTCTGATTTTTATAATTTTTTCAATCTTAAGGGGAACAGGAATTATGGAGGCTGTGTTTAAAAAGGAGGAAATGAATGCGCTGGTCGGAGATATTCTGGACAGCTATCAGAAATATCCGAAGACCTGCAGTATTGACATGGATAATCGTCTGAACAGGACGGAAATCATAGCAATTCTGGAGGAGATCCGATGTCTGGTATTTCCGGGTTTTTTTGAGATGAAGAATCTGAATCGCGATGCGATCGGTTATCATGTCGGAGAACTGCTTGAGGACGTACAGTATCACCTGAGAAAGCAGGTCGCAAGAGCGCTCTACCATTCGGCTGACGCGCCACGGTGCGCGAAACAGGCGCAGGAGCGCGCTGGGGAGATCGTGAGAAACTTTTTGAAGACAATCCCGACGCTGCGGGCTGTTCTGGATACGGATGTGCAGGCGGCGTATGACGGGGACCCTGCTGCGTTTAATACGGATGAGGTGATTCTTTCATACCCGGGCGTTTTTGCAATTACGGTGAATCGGATTGCGCACGAGCTTCACAAACTGGGGGTTCCGCTGATCCCGCGTATGATGACGGAGCATGCCCACAACCTGACCGGAATTGACATCCATCCGGGTGCGACGATTGGCAAATATTTCTTTATTGACCATGGCACCGGCGTAGTGGTTGGTGAGACGACCGAGATTGGCGATCGTGTAAAGATATACCAGGGTGTCACGCTGGGCGCGCTTTCCACAAGAGGAGGACAAAGTCTTCGCAATAAAAAGCGTCACCCGACGCTCGAAGATGATGTGACCGTTTACTCGGGAGCTTCTATTCTTGGCGGTGAAACGGTAATCGGTACAGGCGCTATTATTGGTTCCAATGCGTTTATTACCTCTTCTGTACCGCCAAGGACCAGAGTTAGTATAAAGAATCCGGAGCTGCAGTTCAAGGGACGTGTGAATATGACCGAGCTGGGACAGGAAGGTTTCTGGAAGAATAAGGCTGATATGGCACCGGAAGCCTAATGAGCCTGAAAGGTATTGTACGACTTTCATAGTATGAGAAATCAGGTATCAGAACTCTTTTGAGTTTTTTGTTACGGAACAAATGACACGGATATCGTTGATAAGGAGGCACTTTCATGGAAAACGATCTGGAGAAAAAAGAACAGAGGAACACAGTGCAGGAAAAGGCTTCTGCCGGGAATGCGGAGCAGAAGCCGGAGAGCGCCCAGAGAGGTATCAGTGAGACCTGGGCGGAGGATACGATTGCCGATCTGGATGATTATATTGAGTCACAGGGCATTTATCTTCGCCAGTGATGCGCAGGGGCTTACAGGAGCCTTTCCGCTGCAAGAATAAAGGCCGGGATGGTTACCAGTGAGCAGAGCGTTGAAAATGCGTATATCTCGGAAGAGTACGCGTAATTTTTATGGAATTTTAATGCAAAAGCGGTACCGGTCGCTGCACACGGGCAGGCGGAGGCAACCAGGATGGTGTATGCCACGGTGGAATCTACTTTTACCAGAAGCAGGATGACAAAGACGATGGCCGGCATGAGGAGCAGCTTTGCGAAAGTCACCAGATAAATCCTGCGATTTTTCAGCATCTCAGAAATATTGGTCTGTGCAACGGATACCCCGGCGATAATCATGGCGAGCGGGGTATTCATATTTCCGATGCAGTTCAGCGTGTCGGTGAGGACAGCGGGGAACTTAATCTGCAGCGCAAAGAGAGTCAGCCCGATCACACAGGCGAAGATCATGGGCGTGCATAAATTTTTGAGCAGAGTCTTTAAGGATGCGGCAAAGCCTGCGTGCTGCCGATCAGAGGTATCCCGCGTCATCAGCCCGAGACCGTGCGTCCAGGAAAAAACATTGAAGACCGTCATGTAGGCGGTAAGATACAGGACTCCTTCACTGCCCAGAATGCTCTGCACCAGCGGAATCCCGAAAAAACCGCAGTTGGAATAGATGACCGCAAAACGCTCAATGGAAAAGTCATCGTTGCCGTCTTTTTTGATCAGGATGTTGGAAACAGGAATCATCAAAAGGTGCGTCACGACAGCGAGCGCAAATGAGATCAGAAGTCCGGTCACAAGTTCCGGTTCATAATCGGCCTGCATGGCCATCAGGGTAACGATTGGATTTACAACCAGAAGCAGCAGGTTGGCAAGACCCTGATTGGCATGATCGTCGATGAGATTCAGGCGGCTGCAGAGAATGCCGACAAAAAGTATCAGAAGCATTTTTATAATTTGAGTAATAATAATAGAGAACATGCAATACCCCTTTCCGGTTGAACCGAGTGTGCAGCATTACCGAAATTGTCTGGCTGTTTATCGCGCACAGAAAAGAGAATACACCATAATGGGGATTTCAGTCAAGAGGCGTGAAGGGGAAATCAAAATCAGGAAATAAGGACAGGAGGACAATACAGAATATGAGACGTGTAATTCTTGCGTCAGGCTCTCCCAGAAGGAAGGAACTGCTGGCACAGACCGAAATCGAATTTGAAGTAATACCGGGTGAGGTTGACGAGGATGCTGTAGTAAAAACGCTGGAGGATATAGCCATTCCTTCGGGTACGGAGGATGCGTATCCGGCCAGGGTGGTCAATGCCCTGTCCTGCAGCAAGGCGGAGGCGGTTGCGGCACAGATTCCCGAGGGGATCGTGATCGGTTCGGATACGATTGTGTGGGATGACAGAATATTGGGCAAACCAAAGGACCGGGCGGATGCGTATCAGATGCTTCGCCGCCTGCAGGGAAGGGTTCATTCGGTATTTACCGGCGTGACAGTGCTGGTAAAGACTGCAGGCGCTGAGGAAGATAAAAGGCATACCTTTTTCTGTGAGACAAAGGTGGAAGTCTACCCGATGACAGAACAGGAGACCGAGGACTATCTGGATACGGGTGAAGCGATGGATAAAGCCGGGGCTTACGGCATTCAGGGGAAGTTCGGTCTCTGGGTGAAACGTATTGACGGCGATTACAACAGCGTTGTCGGGCTGCCGCTCTCCGCACTCTGGCAGATTCTGAAGGAATATGTCTGAACACGAATTCGTAATCAGGGAGGTTCGGCTTATTCAGGGGTTGATTCGGTATACTTCATAGTCTCCGGCAGAACCAATCAGTGAACATCCGGCTTCTTCATAAAACGTGCCCATTCCGTCATCACTGTGCATGATGATATAATTGACATTGTATGCCTGACAGGCTGTTCGAAAAGCGTCTGTATCCACCTCCAGATGAAACCGTGATACAAGTGTCATCAGGTAAAGCCAGGCGCGGGACTGGATCACCTGCTTTACGGTTTTCTGAATGGCTTCTTCATCAGATATGTTTGGACTGTAGGAAAGAAGCTCATGACGATCTAGCGCTCCGCTGATGGAGGCATCGTATACACGCAGTTCCAGAAGCGAGGTATCAGAATAAAGAACTACTTTCTCTAATCCGGTCTCATCGGAATCTTCATTCAGGATATCCGCAATTTCAAGGATGGTGTCGTCTACTTTGTATATATTGTGTGACAGCTGCATATGCGGGATGACTGAATTCCCAAAAACAGCGACAGCTGCGACGATACAGATGAATATTGCTGTCCGGCTGGCATAATTCATGCGCTTTTGCCAAAGGACTGCTGCCGGATGGGATGTCTTCAGACCATTATGATGCGCAGGGCCGCGAAAGAAATTTTCATGCGGCGCAATTGTTAAGATGCATGTAAAGGAGCAGGCCAGTACCAGATTGATGGGCAGCAGCCAGAAAATGCGCCGAATCCGGTCGGTCAGTCCGATCAGCTCAGAAAGCGGCACGATGACGAAGGGATTGAAAATGGTCAGACACATGAAAATGAACGGCCAGCCAAATGCGGCATTCAGGTATTTTTTTCGAAAGAAAAAGAACACCAGAATACAGAACAGGTAGAGTAGCGCGAACTCTTTAATTCCGCTGATGGAGCTTAAAAATGCTTCCGCTAAAAACTGGACATTTGATAATTGAAAAATGGAATTCAAATTCACCTGCGGCACCGGCCT
Organism: Lachnospiraceae bacterium; assembly: GCA_021199235.1. GTDB lineage: Bacteria > Bacillota > Clostridia > Lachnospirales > Lachnospiraceae > Choladousia. Next base: position 16,367 of record JAJQIL010000028.1, read on the forward strand.
TTCTGAATGTATTGATTGAATGAACGGAGAGCCGCACTGCGTGAATCGCCGGAAATTGGAAGCGCCCCCTCGTTCGCGTCGAGGGCAATCTCCGCTTCGCTCCGGTCGGCGCTAAACGATCGTCTACTGGACGATCAGCGCCGCACAGACGATGAAAAAACACTTCGCGTTTCGTCGGTGTTGGCGATCGTGGCGGCCCGATAAAGTTTCAGGCAGAGGTATAAATAAATAATTTATATTTGGTAAGTAAATATGCCGCCGCCATCAGCACGCAGGGGAGCAGGAGAATCAGCAGGCGTCGGAAAATGGTTAGTTTCTTTTCCCGGATTGAGAGCGGCAGATAAAATGCGCTGATCTCAAACGGAATCATGTAAATGGCGGACATATTCAGACCGAACGAGCCAAGAATCACAAGAAACGAACAGGCCCACCAGGAACGCGGCAGATAATCGTTGATGGCCTTCAAAAAGAAAAGCAGCAGTGCCGGGATGATCAGTACCGCAAGGATTGTTTTTCCCTCCGAGGGCCGGAAAAGCAGAAATTCCGCTGCTGTATACAGATTGAAGCTGAAAAAATTAAGCAGCGTCAGAAAACCGTTCATAAGCAGGCTTTTCGCCCGGTTCCCATGAAAAAGGACCAGGCCAAGCTCCCATGCGATCAGATTGTAGAGAATAATGACTACGGATGCCATTATGGTACGATTTTCAACCAGCGGATGCAGACCGAAAATCTGACACATGACGGCCGTGTGATTCTGATAGGTTTCCAGAAGATATTCGGAATCCAGCTTTTCCAGAATCCGTCCCGTGTAAGGGTCATACTGACTGATCGTATCTGTATACAGGGAGGTTGCGGAATCGCCGATAAAATAGGACTGATCCCACAGCGCGTAGGTCTCCCGGTTGAGATTGACAATGATAAGCTGCGCAAGTACCAGAAGTAAAAACAGGAGAAAGAGGTATTTCTGTTTTCCGTTTAAGATGCGCCTGCATGAAGCGAGCCGCGCTCTCCAGCCTTTTCGGGAGAAAAACAGAAAAAGCGCTGTAAGGAGAAGAAGCACGCCTGTCCAGATGCGGGAAAGTGTGGAGAGCGGCTGCAGCGTCACTTTTAACGGTATGGTGATCACAGAAAACAGAAAAAAATAACAGAAAACCCCAACAATGATCATGAGCGGCCGCGAGTCGGAAATCGCGGGAATCCGTTTTGCGGCAAGTGAACCAAACATATAATAAAAGCACAGATAGAGCAAAATCAGCCCTGCACAGCATATATATTGAAACATGGTCAGGCTCCTTTATGATATTGTTTACGTGAGTTCATCCGTATGATAAGGCGCTGGACATCCGGTGGATGTGCGTTTAGCGCAGTTGAATTCCGGAGTATCAGGCAGCTGGTTTGGCTGCACGTCTTATGAATAGTGACAGGATACCAATTTTCCATGGAAAAATCAAGATAAACTGTGAAACCGCTGCGTTCACAGAATAGACACAGTTTTGTCATATAAGAACCACATATTCAACACAAATCGGTCAAACCGGGAAATTATACTACAGTCATGATAAACAAGACGGCTGCAGATAATAAAACCAGTTTGCAGCAGTCTGGATCATACATTATCATCATATTACGACATATTACGAAAAGAGGGATTGCTATGAAGAACAAAAATGTTATTTCAGCAGTATTGGCAGGAGTTTTGACAGTAGGAGCAGTCGCGGGGCTGACCGGATTTACTTCGAAGGATACAGAGGTGGCGACGACATTTGCATCAGAGTCTGAGGCGGACGACACGGTCACGCTGACGACGGTATCGGATGACAGCGTGACAGAGGAGAGCACAACGAATGACAGATCCTCTTCGACACTGACCGTGGCGGAGGTGGCGGCAAAAGCGCTTCCGTCGGTGGTAACGATCACGAACACATCCGTGACTGAACTGGAAAGTATGTATGGCAATTATGGTTATTATGGCTATTATTTCGGATATGGTTACGGCAGTGACGAAGGCACCACCACTTATGAGACCGTGAGTGTAGGCTCCGGTATCATCATTGGCGAGAATGACACCGAGCTGCTGATCCTCACCAACTACCATGTGGTAGAGGATGCGACGGAGCTTTCCGTAGGATTTATCAGCGACGATGAAGAAGAGGCGGAGGCAGTTGAGGCGGTAGTCAAGGGAACGGACGCATCGATTGACATCGCGGTAGTAGCGGTGCAGCTGGAGGATATTTCAGATGAGACGATGGCTGAGATCGCGATCGCGGAAATCGGCAGTTCCGATAACCTGCAGCTGGGTGAGCAGGTTGTGGCAATCGGCAACGCGCTCGGTTATGGGCAGTCCGTGACGACCGGTATTGTCAGTGCCCTGAACCGTACGGTTGAGCTGGATACGTATACAGCTGAAATGATTCAGACAGATGCGGCAATCAACGCCGGCAACAGCGGCGGCCCGCTGCTTGATATGAACGGCCGCGTGGTCGGCATCAATTCCGCGAAAGCATCCGCAACCGGCGTAGAAGGCATGGGCTATGCGATTCCGATCTCGGATGTGGTATCGATTATCGAAGATCTGATGAACAAGCAGACCAGAACGGAGACTGTCAGCGAGGAAGAGAGCGCGTATATCGGCATTACAGGACAGGAGGTTTCCTCTGAGATGTCCAGCGTGTACGGGATTCCGGAAGGCATCTATATCACTGAGGTGGCTGAGGACAGCCCGGCAGCGGCAGCGGGACTGCAGGCAGGCTATATCATTACAAAATTTGACAGTACAAGTGTAAGCTCCATGACGGATCTGAAGAACCTGCTTGCGTATTATGCGGGCGGCGAGACGGTCTCGATTGTGGTAAGCTACCAGTCGAACGGTGAATATATTGAGGAGACCATTGACCTGACACTGGGACTGCTGTCGGATTATCAGACAGAAACCGAGAGCAGAACGGTAAATGAGTAATACCGGCCATCTGCAATACACTTCGTAAAAGAACGATGCTATGGTAAAACATCGAAAAAAAGGTAACCATTCAGAACAGGTCTTCGCACTTGCTGCGAAGACCGTATGAAAACATATAGAAAAATGTTGGTTACTATTCACGGCGAGCCTGACACTTGCTGTCAGGCTGCGCCAGAACACGTTTCGGATGTGTGATTTCGCCCCCATGCATCGAAGATGCATTTAAAATG
>JAJQIL010000103.1 GCA_021199235.1 Lachnospiraceae bacterium
TTCTCCGGGGCTTATGTTAAAAATTTTTCAGGACATTTTCAAAAACGCTTGACACGATTTTAAATGGACTTTTTCCTGTAACTGTGAAGGCACTGAACAGTTACAAAGGATGAAGATTATGATTCAACCGGCAAAAGGACATGATACAGAGATTGTGGACAAAAATGTTACGGGGAAAAGACAATATGCACAAAAACGTCACCCCTTTTTTGTGAAGTTTGTGCACACTTATTTGAAATCGGATGATATAATAACCATCGTAAAACCCCCCAATACATTATATAGTTTTTGCTACACCCCATTTGAGAGATACCTTCTCCGGAAAAAGCAGCCGCGCGGCTGCTTTTTTCTGTTGCGTGAAGCATGGATTATATCTTATAATATGACTTGCGAAGTTCGCGGCGCTTGCGGCGGCGAACTTCGCAAGTCAACGACAGGGTTCTGCGCAGCAGGTTCCTGGAGTATGACCTGTTATTATTAATAGAAGCAAGAGGACCTGATTATGGATCAGAAAAAGAAAAGAATGATGAAACGGCTGGATTATTTTGTTCATATGCGGCCGGTTTTTGATGTACAGTCCCTTTTTTCCGATGGAACGGAGAATTATGTAACGCCGATGGAGCCGAAGCCGGGGGAAACGGTGACCATTCGTTTCCGCACAAAGCGTGACAATGCGGATGTGGTGTTTTTGATCAGCGGCGCGACGAAAAAGCCGATGGAGGTGGAGTCGAGCGATTCCCGTTTTGATTATTACGCGACGGAAATTACGGTCGGAGAAGATCCGCTTTATTATTATTTTGAAGTGCAGGCCGGGAAGGTGCGGTGCTTTTATACCCGGCTTGGCGTATCGCGGGATCTGAATCAGAGCCGCCTGTTCTGTATCGTACCGGGCTTTTCCACGCCGGACTGGGCAAAGGGCGCGGTCATGTACCAGATTTTTACGGAGCGCTTTTGCAACGGCAATCCGTCGAATGATGTGCTGGATCAGGAATATATTTATCTGGGAAAACCGGTGAACCGTGTGACCGACTGGGATAAGCTGCCGGAGACAGACGGGACCCGGGAGTTTTACGGCGGGGATCTGCAGGGCATCCTGGATAAGCTGGATTACCTGCAGGAGCTTGGCGTGGAGGTGCTGTACCTGAACCCGATCTTTGTTTCACCCTCGAATCACAAATATGATACGCAGGATTATGATTATGTCGATCCGCACATCGGCGTGATCGTGACGGAGGAAGATAGAAAACAAAATACGGCTCAGAGAAAATTCGGCGTAAATCATCCGCATGAATCCGCAGCTCAGGATGCAGGGAAGATGAATGCGGATGTTTTGGCTGAGAAATGCATTGAAAATGCGCAGCCTTCCCAGACGGGAGTGAATATATCCGTAAAAGACAAGTCTGCTGCTGTGCCGGGGGAATTCCGAATGGAAACCCGGGGGCGGACGGCTGATACGCCGGGGGAATTCCGAATGGAAACCTTGGGGCAGGCGGCTGATACGCCGCAGGACAACCGACATTCGACCCGTTACATCAGCCGGGTGACGGATCTGCGCAATCTGGAGGCGAGCAATGCCTTTTTTGCAAAGTTTGTGGAGGAGGTGCATCGCCGCGGGATGCGTGTGATCCTGGACGGTGTGTTTAATCACTGCGGTTCTTTTAATAAGTGGATGGATCGGGAACGGATCTATGAGAATCAGCCAGGCTATGAAAAGGGCGCGTATATTTCACCGGACAGTCCGTATCGTTCCTTTTTTAAATTCAACAATGAGCACGAATGGCCATATAATGCTTATTATGAGGGCTGGTGGGGCTACGAGACGCTGCCGAAGCTGAATTACGAGGCATCGCCGGAGCTGGAGGAATACATTCTGCGGATCGGGGCGAAATGGGTATCGCCGCCCTACAACGTGGATGGCTGGCGGCTTGACGTGGCGGCGGATCTTGGGTTTTCGCCCGACTATAATCACCGTTTCTGGAAAAAGTTCCGGGAGGCGGTCAAGACGGCGAATCCGGACGCCATCATTCTGGCGGAACATTACGAGGACGCTTCCCCGTGGCTGGGAGGCGACGAGTGGGATACGGTGATGAATTACCGGGCGTTCATGGAGCCGATGTCCTGGTTTTTTACCGGCATGGAAAAACACAGCGATGAATATAAAGAAGAACTGAAAGGAAACGCGGAAAGCTTCTGGAAATCCATGGCGCTGAACATGACAGAATTCCTCACGCCTTCGCTGGAGACAGCGATGAACCAGATCTCGAACCACGATCATTCCCGTTTTCTGACGCGCACGAGCGGCAGACCGGGCCGTGTGGAAAAGCTGGGCGCGGAAGCTGCGGCCGAGGGCGTACGCCCGGAGGTCATGCGCGAGGCGGTCGTGATGCAGATGACCTGGCCGGGTGCGCCGACTCTGTATTACGGTGATGAAGCGGGCGTCTGCGGTTTCACTGATCCCGACAACCGGCGCACCTATCCCTGGGGCCATGAGGATCAGCTGATGCTGGAGTTCCACCGCCGCGTGATCGCGATGCACCGCCGTTATCCGGTGTTGAAATATGGATCATTGCGCTTCCTTGGCGGCGGAAAAGACTGGCTCTCCTATGGCCGCTTCAGCAGGGAAAGTCAGATCGTCGTGATCTTCAATAACCGCGATGAACGCATGGAACTGACGCTGCCGGTGTGGCCGGCGGGCATCACCAATGACAGCGTGCTGGAACGCGTGTTTGAGACATCGAGGGACGGCTTTACCGAAGAAGGAGCCGCCTATCCGCTCATCGGAGGCGAGCTGAAGATCGTGCTTTTGCCGACTTCGGCGGTCGTCCTGGAAGCAAGGCCCAGACTTGTGCCGAGTGTGCATCCGGCTGAAACGGACTGTTCGTGAAATTTTCAGTGAACGTTCGTTTAGCCCTCGCCGGGGCGGCATCACGCATTTTATGCGGGATATTCGCCGACCGAAGCGGCAGTGAATGCGCGATATTAAATGGGCTTTTCCTCTCGTCGAAAACCGGAATTTTCGAACAGCAGGCATTCGAAGGCCTGCTGTTTCGCTGCTGTCTGGAACTGCTTTATAATCTTAAGAAAATTTCAATTTACTTTTAACAGGACATTTCTTTTTTTATTGCGGCAATGCGGTTATGATAAAGACGGTTCGTAACTGTGAAAGTACGGAACAATTGCGATAGTTTTGATCTCCGGCAAAGCGGACTTAAGCCGGAATAAAAACTTTTAAATAGGACTGTAGTACAGACGACAGCGGGATAAGGCGCAGATAAGAAAGAGGGGAATGGATATTGAGAAAACGGACGATCGGACTGCTTATACTGGTACTGATTTTACTTGTGGGCGTGCTCGGCACGTATACCGCCATCAGCGTGCACTACCGGACGCACTTTCTGGAAAATACCACGATCAACGGGATTGATGTGTCGGATCTGACTGTTGCGGAAGCCGAGGCAAAGATCGCTGAGGACGCCGAAAGCTACCGCCTTGTGATCACCGGAAAAGATGAGGAGCAGGCGACCATCAACGGCGCGGAGTTTGATTACTGCTTCGTGTCAAACGGGGAGACGCAGGAACTCCTGGACGGGCAGAATCCGCTGGGATGGATTTTCTCGTATTTTTTGGAGGGACAGTCTTATTCTATGGATACGTCAGTGACGTATGACGTGGAAAAGCTGGTGGCAGCTGTATCGGCAATCTCCATGATGCAGGAGGATCAGATGGCGGCGCCGGAAAATGCTTATATTGCGCTCCTCGAAGATGGTACCTACGGGATCATTGCGGAGACCGAAGGGACACTGCTGGATACGGAGAAGGTGCAGGAAGCGGCGAAGACCGCTGTAGATGCCGGGAAAAAGACGCTGAATCTGGAGATGGCCGAATGCTATGTGACGGCGGACGTTACCTCGGAAGACGAGAGCCTGCTCACACAGGTAAGCCTTTATAATCAGTATGCTTCCATGATGGTCAATTATTATATGAGCGGCGATGTGGTCGTCTCACTGACTTCGGATACCTTTATGGACTGGTTTTCACTGGATGAGAATAATTCGCCCGCCTTTGATTATGAAGCGGTCGCCGCGTGGGTGGAAACACTTGCGGACACCTACGACACGATCGGCACTTATGAGCCGTTCGTCACATCCAATGGAGAGACTGTTTATGTGGAATCCGTGACTTACGGCTGGCAGATGGATCGCGAATCCGAGACGGCGGAGCTTTACCGCCTGCTTCTGGCGGGGCAGACTGAGGGACGCTCCCCGGTGTGGACGGTGAGCGCGCTGACGCGCGGAGAGAATGACATCGGCGATACCTATGTGGAAATTGATTATACCAATCAGAGGATGTGGTATTATAAAGACGGCGAGCTGCTGGTGGAGACGCCGGTCGTGACCGGAAATACCAGCGCCGGCAACGCTTCTCCGGAGGGCCTTTATTATATTGTCTACAAGCAGCAGGATGCGACGCTGACAGGTGAGACCTATGAGACGCCGGTGGATTACTGGATGCCGTTTTACGGAAACGTGGGAATCCATGATGCGGATTCCTGGCGGAGCCTTTACGGCGGCACGATCTACGTGACCAGCGGTTCCCACGGCTGCATCAACACCCCGACGGCACAGGCGCAGACCATTTATGAAAACATCGAGGCGGGGACGCCGGTCGTCTGCTACAGCTCGGGTACAGACTATGGCTATAGCACGGCCGCGAACGGTACTTCCTATGTGGCGAACAGCAGCTCAGGTTCGGGCAGCTCTTCCGGCTCAGACAACTCGGATGACGATGAAAATATCATTATTATAGAAGGAAATGATTCGACTTCCTCAGGCGGCAGCAGTTCGGCTTCTGCAGGCAGCAGTGATACGTCGTCTTCCGGCAGCAGTACAACCTCAGGTGATGCAGATTTCGAGATCGTAATCTCGGATGAGACGACCTGGTCGTCCGGGACATCAGACAGTTCATCGGGATCCTCGGGCTCCTCTGATTCGTCGGGGGATGATATTATTGTGATAGAGTAAAAAATAAGTGCTTGCATTTTCAGGCATATAATGGTATCTTTTAACTGCTCATACAACTGACGGAAGTGGGTCACCACAGGGGAGTATGAGAGGAGAGAATGTCGACCGTCTGGGCAAATGAAATGATTTGTTCAGATGGTCTTTTTTGTTTACCAGTCCAGAACAGCAGCAAAAGGAAAAGACAGGCTGTGCAGATTTATCTGCAAAAGACAAAACAAACAGGAGGGATGCGCAAATGGAAATGTTAAACCTGGAAACAGAACTGAAGGGCAACAGCTATCCGGGCAGGGGCATTGTGATTGGCCGGACAAAGGATGGGGCAAAGGCTGTGACTGCGTATTTTATCATGGGCAGAAGCGTAAACAGCAGGAACCGCATCTTTGTGGAGGATGGCGAGGGAATCCGCACACAGGCGTTTGACCCGTCGAAGATGGAAGATCCGAGCCTGATCATCTACGCGCCGGTGCGTGTGTTGGGAAACAATACGATCGTGACAAACGGCGACCAGACGGATACCATTTACGAGGGAATGGGCCGGGAGACGATGCCGCTGACTTTTGAACAGTCGCTGCGCTCCCGTGAGTTTGAGCCGGATGGCCCGAATTACACACCGCGCATTTCCGGTATCCTTCATGTGGAAAATGGAAAATTTGACTTTGCCATGTCCATCTTAAAGAGCGCCGACGGCAACCCGGAAACATGCAATCGCTATACTTTCTCTTATGAGAATGCGGTTGCTGGAGAAGGACGGTTTATTCACACGTATATGAGCGATGGCAATCCGCTGCCGAGCTTTGAGGGCGAGCCGAAGCGTGTGGCGGTACCGGATGACATTGATGCCTGCACGGAACTGCTTTGGAACAGCCTGAATGAGGACAACAAGGTATCGCTGTTCGTACGTTATATCGATATCGCGACGGGAGCGTATGAGACCCGGATTATCAACAAGAATAAATAATTGCAGAAAGTATAAGGCAGAATATATAAAACAGTTATCTTGTAGAAAGCAAAAAACAGGAATACAAAAAAAGAAAGGATAAGAACCGATGAAAGAACTTGCTTTGAAATACGGATGCAACCCGAACCAGAAACCTTCCCGCATCTACATGGCGGACGGCAGCGATCTCCCGATTCAGGTGCTGTCGGGACGCCCGGGCTATATTAATTTCCTCGACGCGTTCAACGGCTGGCAGCTTGTATGTGAGCTGAAAGCGGCCACCGGCCTTCCGGCGGCGACGTCGTTCAAGCATGTATCCCCGGCCGGCGCAGCTGTGGGACTTCCGCTCACCGAGACCCTGGCAAAAATCTACTGGGTAGACGATTGTGATTATGAAAATCTCTCGCCGCTGGCCTGCGCGTACGCGAGAGCAAGAGGAGCGGACCGGATGTCTTCGTTTGGTGATTTTATCGCGCTGTCCGATGTCTGCGACCGCGACACGGCAATGCTGATCAAACGTGAGGTGTCCGACGGTGTGATCGCTCCGGGCTACACACAGGAAGCTCTGGACATTCTGGCACTGAAAAAGAAAGGCAATTACAACGTTATCCAGATTGACGAAAATTATCGTCCGGATCCGCTGGAGCACAAGCAGGTATACGGCGTGACCTTTGAGCAGGGCCGCCAGGAGCTGCCGATCGACGATGCGCTGCTTTCCAACATCGTGACCGAGAACAAAGATATCCCGGCGGAGGCGCTGGCGGACATGAAGATCGCGCTGATCGTCCTGAAATATACACAGTCCAATTCCGTCTGCTACGTAAAAGGCGGACAGGCAATCGGTATCGGCGCAGGCCAGCAGTCAAGAGTGCACTGCACCAGACTTGCCGGTCAGAAGGCGGACAACTGGTTCCTGCGCCAGTGCCCGAAGGTATTGTCTCTGCCGTTCTCTGATCAGATCACCCGCGCGGAGCGCGACAACGCGATCGACGTTTATATCGGGGCAGAATACATGGATGTCCTCGCAGATGGTGCCTGGGAAAAGACTTTCACAGAGAAGCCGGAAGTCTTCACGGAAGAAGAGAAGCGTGCGTGGCTGGATCAGATGCAGGACGTCACGCTTGGCTCAGACGCGTTCTTCCCGTTTTCTGACAACATCGAGCGCGCACATAAATCCGGCGTGAAGTATATCGCGGAGCCGGGCAGATCCGTCCGTGACGCAGACGTGATCGCGACCTGCAACAAGTACGGGATGGCGATGGCGTTTACCGGAATCCGGCTGTTCCATCATTAAAATGTAAATGCGGCAGAGCGTTGATTCTCTGCCGCATTTTCATAGAAAGGATTGAGTACTATCATATAGAAAGGATGGAGTATTATCAGCCGAAATATCTCTTCAGCAGTCCCTCGAATGCCTTGCCGTGTCTTGCTTCATCGCGCGCCATCTCATGAACGGTGTCATGGATCGCGTCGAGGTTGAGCGCCTTTGCACGCTTTGCAAGGTCAAACTTGCCTGCGGTAGCGCCGTTCTCTGCGTCAACTCTCATCTCAAGGTTCTTCTTTGTGCTGTCGGTCACGACCTCGCCGAGCAGTTCAGCAAACTTCGCAGCGTGCTCCGCCTCTTCGTAAGCTGCTTTCTCCCAGTAAAGTCCGATTTCCGGATATCCTTCTCTGTGAGCGACTCTTGCCATCGCAAGATACATACCTACCTCAGAGCACTCGCCCTCAAAGTTGGAACGAAGATCAGCAATGATATCTTCCGGTGCGCCCTGTGCAACGCCTACCACATGCTCTGCTGCCCATACTTTCTCTTCCGCCTGCTCTTTGAACTTGGATGCCGGCGCCTTGCAGATCGGACAGACTTCCGGAGCAGCTTCGCCTTCATAAACATAACCACATACGGTACATACGAATTTTTTCATAGTTTTATTCTCCTTTTTGTTATTTTTATTTTTGATAATAGTAATTGTTACTGAAATTAATATAGCATTGCGTGTCGTTTCTGTCAAGCGTTATTTTTATTTTTTTGATCTTTCTCCAGGCAGCTCTGGCAGATCCCGTAAAAATTCGTCGTGCAGGAATCGATCCGGCCGGGGCAGCTTTTGACTGCGGAGCGAAGTGCCTCCTCCAGATGCTCTGTCTCAACATCGTAGACGTGTTCGCATTTTGTGCAGATAAAGTGCTGATGCGGAGCCGCGTTTCCGTCATAGCGTTCCGGTCCGGTACCTGTCGTGATGCGGGAAATCTCACCCAGATCGGTCAGAAGGCCCAGATTGCGGTAGACAGTGCCGAGGCTGATATTCGGATATTCCTTGCGCAGATTCGCGTAGATGGTATCCGCGGTCGGGTGATCCTTTCGTCCTTCCAGGAATGTTTTGATCGCCTCGCGCTGGCGGCTGTGTTTGTGCATTGCCATAGGCGCCTCCTTTGATTGATTTTATAGTAAACGACGTAGGTCATTTTACTTTGCGTCAGCATGCATCATTTTAATAACAATAATGATTATTAAAATAAATATAATCGATTTTTCCTGTTTTGTCAATGATAAATTATAGTAAACGACGTAAGTCGTTTTACTTTGCGCCAGACGCAGGGCTGCGCAAGCAGCCATTCCTCGTGCGTCTGTGTGCATCATTTATAGTGAATGACAAAAAATTTTGTCGTTCACTATAACAATCGTTTATTGAATTCTTCCTGAAATCTGCGTATACTAAAAGCATCACAAGGATGTTCCGATGCAGTATAAAACAGCGGAGGCAGGTATGAAATATAATATTCCCGATAAAGTGCTGAAGGATATTTGCCTTTTCGCGAAACGGCGAGGTGTCAAAAAAGTGCTGCTCTTTGGCTCGCGGGCAAGAGGCACGCATACGGAAAGAAGCGATATTGACATTGCAGTCTGCGGAGGTGATACCCTTGGACTGTCTTTCGACCTTGAGGAATGCTCTCATACTCTGCTGATGTTTGATGTCATAGATCTTGATAAAAGTATAAGTGATGAATTAAAGCATGAAATTGAAAGGGATGGAGTTTTAATTTATGAAGAAACTCGATAATTTTTCGAATTGTCTGAGTGATCTGAAGGCTGCAGATTTTACAATGGCTGATAATAATGTGATTTACAGGACAGGGGTGATTGGTCAGTTCAACCTGTCTTTTGAGCTTGCGTGGAAAGCCTTACAGGCGGTTTTACGCCTGCACGGCGTAGAAGAAGCTGAGACAGGATCACCGCGTGAGATCCTGCAGCTTGGATATAAGATGGGATTTGTCAGCGATGACAGTGTGTGGCTTATGATGTTGAAGAAGTGCAACACAATTGTCCATGCCTATAAAGAGGATGAGGCGGGCGAACTGCTGCTGTTAATCCGTGACAGTTTTATACCGGCTTTGATCAATCTGGAAAACACTCTGCATGAGAAGGTGAAAGGAATAGAGGATTAATTCGAAAGTATACAGCAATTCAATTAAAATGGATCATGCAAAAGAATCAGAGGAGGAGACTACCATCATGAATATAAAGGTAAGACAACTGGAAACAAAGGATCTTAAGGCAGCCATTGCCATCTGGAACCGGGTGGTCGACGACGGCATCGCGTTTCCGCAGGAGGAAGATCTGACGGAAGAGACGGGGAAAGCCTTTTTTGAATCGCAGACCTACACGGCGGTTGCCGAGGACGAGGAGAGCGGGGAGATCTTCGGGATGTATATCCTGCATCCGAATAATATCGGCAGATGCGGGCATATTGGGAATGCGAGCTATGCGGTGCGCTCCGATGTGCGCGGTCTGCATGTCGGCGAAAAGCTGGTGAGCGACTGCCTGGTGCAGGCCAAAGCGCATGGATTCCGGGTAATGCAGTTTAATGCGGTGGTAAAGTCCAACACGCATGCACGCCATCTGTATGAGCGGCTGGGCTTTGTGCAGCTGGGGACGATTCCGGGCGGCTTTCGTATGAAGGACGGGCATTATGAGGATATCTGTCCCTATTATCATGAACTGTAAGGAGGATTTTGCCATGATATACGATGTCATTATTATCGGTTCCGGTCCGGCCGGCCTGACGGCGGCAATCTATGCGGTGCGGGCGCAGCTGTCTGTGCTGGTGCTGGAAAAGGAATACATGAGCGGCGGGCAGATGCTGAACACCTACGAGGTGGACAACTATCCGGGACTGCCGGGGATCGGCGGCTTTGAGCTGGGCGTGAAATTCCGGGAGCACGCGGAGAAGCTGGGCGTGAAGTTTATTAATATAGAAGTAAGGCATATCAGTGAGAATGCTGCGGAACACCTCTGGGTGCTGAACACGAGCAGTGAGGAATTCCGGGCGCGCACAGTGGTGCTGGCGATGGGCGCAAAGTACAGCATGCTTGGTGTTCCCGGTGAAAAGGAACTGGCAGGCATGGGTGTTTCCTACTGCGCAACCTGTGACGGGGCCTTTTTTAAAGGCGGAACGGTCGCGGTCGTGGGCGGCGGCGATGTGGCAGCCGAGGACGCACTGTTTCTGGCTCGCGGCTGCGAAAAGGTGTATCTGATTCACCGCAGGGACGAGCTGCGGGCGGCGCGCCTTTTGCAGGAACAGCTGAAAGCGTGCAAAAATGTGGAAATTATCTGGGATTCCGAGGTGATGGAAATCTGCGGCGACGACCAGGTAGAGAGCATCCGCATCCGGAATAAAAAGGACGGAAGCGAGCAGTCACTTGATCTGAATGGTGTTTTTATTGCGGTGGGGACTCGGCCGAATACGGAAATTGTTACCAAATTGTTACAACTTGATAAAAATGGTTATATTTCTGCCTCGGAAGATGGAATTACCGAAAAACCGGGGCTTTTCGCAGCGGGCGACATCCGCACAAAGCGCCTGAGACAGATTGTGACGGCGGTTTCGGACGGGGCAAACGTGATTTCCTCTGTTGAAGCGTACCTGAATCGGGTATAAACCCTGAATATTTGTAACTATTCAGGACGGTACCTCGCACACACTGCGGGTATTTGTTAAAAAGCAGCATAACGGTTCAATACCTTATACAGCGTTCGTTCAGTAAAAATGCGAAAAGAGCAGGCTCCTTGCGGTCTGCCCTTTTGTGTTTTCAGGAGAAATATAAATTAAAAATGAAAAAATTTAAAAAGTTGTTAATAACCCTTGACAATACACCTGCCTTTTGTTATGATAAGCACGTAATAAATGTAATAATTTCGTAATAAATCTTAAAAAGATTGTTTGGAGGCGGGGATAGATGATGAAGAAGGCAGTGATGCAGTTTACAGCCTGCTGTGTGGCAGCGGGAATTGCGGTTTCAAGCTTCAGCATGGCTGCTCTGGCAGACAATTCGGGTATGACGCTGGCAGGGCTTAGCGAGAAAAATACAGTAGTGGTCAGCACAACGCTGGCAGGACTTTCCGAGACAGATTCTGTGATCGTTGTGAAAGGAACGGCGAGTACGGCGGAAGCTTCCGCGACGGAGTCGGCAGACGATACATCGGAAACTGCAGCAGAGACTTCCGCGGATACGACAGCTGAGACTGCGGCGGAAACCGCAGCAGAGACTTCCGCAGATACGGCAGATGCTTCTGCGGACGAGACGGAAGCGGCTGCGGAAGAGACCGAGACAGAAACTGAGACGGAGCTGGTATATGACACAAGCATGAGCGGACAGACGGCTTTCGGACAGTGCGACAATTATATCAATGTTCGTTCTGAGGCAAGCGCGGACAGCGAAGTGGTAGGCAAGATTTACAATAACAATTCTGTAACGATCCTGGGACAGCTTGGCGACTGGTATGAGATCCAGTCAGGCAATGTGACCGGATATGTGAATGCGGCTTATATCGCTACCGGTGAGGAAGCGAGTGCGATCGCGGAAGAGACAGCCTACAATGTAGCGACGGTCAATGCGGAAGGTCTTTGGGTCCATACAGAGGCAAGTGAGGATTCTGAGACGATCGCCATGGTTTACTATTCCGATCAGATGGAAGTAGTTGCTTATGAAGGCGACTGGATGAAGGTTGTGCTTGAGGATGGTACATACGGATATGTGAATGCCTGGTATGTAGATTATGACTCTTACTACTCTACAGGAGAGACTCTTGAAGAGGAGCAGGAGAGACTGGACGAGCAGTGGCTTGCGTACCTTGCTGAGCAGGAAGCGGCAGCGGAAGCAGCAGCAGCAGAGGCGGCGGCAGCGGAAGCGGCGGCAGCAGCGGCGGCGGAAGCGACAGCAGCGACCACGACGACGACCGAGACGACGACATCGTCTTCGACAAGCTTAAGCGATGCTCAGTCAGCGGTAGATGCGGCTTATCAGACGTATCTGGATGCGCAGGAAGCTGCCGATGAGGCAACACATCAGGCAGATGAACAGCTGGTATATGACACTTATGACGCGGCGGTAGCGGCATATCAGGATTACCTGAATGCGGTAGCCGAGGCGGATGAGATCAAGTACAGCTCTTCCGCATCGGAGACAACGTCTTTGACAAGTGAGACAACGACCACGACTGAGACGGCTTCGACTGAGGCGACTACGACGACGACCGAGACAACGGCGACCGAGGCTGCTCAGACAGAAGCGGCACAGACCGAGACGGCAGCTACGGAAGCACAGACAGAGGCGGCGGCAACGACTACCACTACCACAACAAGCTCTTCGTCTTCCTCAACCGGTCAGTCTATCGCGAACTATGCGGTACAGTTTGTGGGCAACCCGTATGTATACGGCGGCACGAGCCTGACCAACGGCGCTGACTGTTCCGGATTTACACAGTCCGTATTCGCACACTTCGGGATCAGCATTTCCCGTACGGCAGCTTCTCAGGCAAGCGGCGGTACATCGGTGTCCTTAAGCGACATCCAGCCGGGCGACCTGCTGTTCTATTCGAACGGCGGCAGTATCAGCCACGTGGCGCTTTACATTGGCAACGGACAGATCGTACACGCAAGTACGTCCAGCACCGGTATCATCATTTCAAACTACAATTACCGCACACCGGTATGCGCGAGAAGATACTGGTCATAAAAGAAGACAGATGAGAAAAAAGTATATAGAAAAAAGTATATAGAAAAGAAGTAAAACAGAGGCTGTTCACCGGAAGGCGGGCAGCCTTTTTCTTTTCAGAGATTTATTGAACAGTTGCAGGGAATTTTTCCTTTCATTCTTGCGTGAGCCCTGCTTAGGTGATATACTCGAAGCAATAAGCCGATACAGAGAAGTGGAGTGCGTGATATGACGAGAAACGACTGGTATGAGACCGGCGAGCAGATAAAGAATCTGGTACAGGACGCTGTGGATACGGGAGATTTTTCACAGCTGGGGAATACGATTTCCAATGTTGTGAATGACGCGATGGACGGGCTTCAGGACGCATTGCGGGGGAACCTCGGTAGCGCAGGGACCCGCGGAGGAAGCTATGGAAATGGCTATGGTTCCTACGGAAATACGAATGACAGCAGGAGCGGGGAGTATGATCAGACCTACCGCGGCTCAGCAGACCGTACGCGCAGGGCATATGAGCAGGCTTACGGCCGGACGGCCGGACAGTCTTCACAGACGGCCGGGCGGTCTTCACAGAATACCGGATGGTCTTCGCAGAACTCCGGACGCTCTTCCCGGAACTCCGGACAGACTTATGACCGGCGGTATCAGCCGCCCGCGGTAAAGCGCAGGGTGCCGGGCGAGCTTGGGAGCAAAGTGATGAAATATGCCGGATACGGGCTGGGCGTGATGTTCGGAGGAGCACTGGCACTGGAGGCAATGATCGCCGCTTTGACAGGCAATATGATTTTTCTGGTGGGAAGCGGCATGATGAATGGAATCTGCTGTGCGGGCAGCCTGCTGGTCGGCGCGACAGGACAAAAAAGGCTCGGACTTTCCCGGCGGTTCCGCCGTTATCAGGAAGTGATCGGCGGGCGGACCTACTGTAAGATCGAGGAGCTGGCCTCCGGGATTGGCGATACGACGAAATACGTGGCGAAGGATCTGAAAAATATGATCCGGCGCGGTTATTTTCCGGTGGGGTATCTGGACCGGAAAGAGACAATGCTGATCACAGACCAGTCGACGTATCAGCAGTATCTGCAGACTGAAGAGGAATACGAACGGCGGCAGCGGGAGCAGGCTGCGAATGCTGCGGCGGGTGCGCAAGGCTCTGCGGCCAGAGATACCGGCTTCAAAGATGCCGGGACCGCTGATTCCACAGGCAATTCTGCGGGCTCTGCGGCATCTGCGGACAGCGCGAAGAAGCGCTCTCCGGAGCACCAGGCACTGATTGACGAAGGGAAACGCTATATCCGCCATATTCACGAGTGCAATGAGAAGATTCCGGGAGAGGAGATTACCGCGAAGCTTACCCGTCTGGAACTGGTGGTGACGAGAATTTTCCGGGAGGCTGAGAAAGATCCGGGAGCGGTGGCAGATCTCCGGAAGATGATGAGCTATTATCTGCCGACGACGCAGAAGCTTCTGGATGCTTACTGTGAACTGGATTCACAGCCCGCGGAAGGCAAAAATATGGCAGAGACAAAGAAAGAGATTGAGAGCGCGCTGGATACGATCAACACGGCGTTTGAGAACCTGCTGGACAGCCTGTATGAGGAGCAGGCGTGGGATATTTCTACCGATATCTCTGTGCTGAATTCCATGCTGGCGCAGGAGGGACTGACCGGGACAGGCTTTAAGCAGAACGCGGATAAGAAAGATTAAATAAATATCTGAAAAGCAAAAGAAACAGCAAAGAAAACAGCAAAAAGAACATCAGAAATATAAAAGAGGAGGAAATGAGCGATGGACGAATTTAAGGATTTTTCGGAGGCACCGACACCGGTACTGACGTTTGGTACGCCTGTGGAGGAAGCGGCATCTGTGCCGGCTACGCAGGAGGCAGCGATGCCTGCTGCAAAGGAAGCGGAGCAGATTCCGGTGGATCCCCAGCTGACGGAGGAATCCCTGACTCCGGAAGAGCGGAAGATGGTGGATGATTTTAGTAAACAGATTGATCTGCATGACTCCAACGGCATTCTGCAGTATGGAGCCGGCACACAGAAGAAGATGGCGGATTTCTCAGAGAACGCGCTGAAGAATGTGCGTACGAAGGATCTCGGCGAAGTCGGCGATATGATCACAAATCTGGTGACAGAGCTGAAAAGCTTCGACACGGATGAGGAAAAGGGCTTTCTGGGGATTTTCAAAAAGAACGGCAATAAGATTGCCGCGATGAAAACGAAGTACGACAAGGCTGAGGTCAATGTGGAGAAAATCTGCACGGTGCTGGAAGACCATCAGGTGCAGCTGATGAAGGATGTGGCGCTGCTGGACAAGATGTATAATCTGAACCTTTCCTACTTTAAAGAACTGTCCATGTACATTCTGGCCGGGAAAAAGCGCCTGGAGGAAGTACGGGCTACGGAAGTGAAAGATGCGTTTGACAAGGCGCAGAGAAGCAACCTCCCGGAGGACGCGCAGGCGGCGAAGGATCTTCAGGATCTCTGCGACCGGTTTGAGAAGAAGCTTCACGATCTGGAGCTGACCCACATGATCGCGATTCAGACCGGACCACAGATTCGTCTGGTGCAGTCCAGCGATACGATGATGATTGAAAAAATCCAGTCGACGGTAGTCAATACCATTCCGCTCTGGAAGAGCCAGATGGTGATCGCGCTCGGTGTGGAGCACGCGAATCAGGCGGCGCAGGCGCAGAAGGAAGTCACGGATATGACAAACGCGCTCTTAAAGAAGAATGCGGAGAAGCTGAAGGTGGCGACCGTAGAGAGCGCGAAGGCTTCGGAGCGAGGCATTGTGGATCTGGAAACCCTGAAGAATACAAACGCGACGCTCATTTCAACTCTGGACGAAGTGATTAAGATTCAGGAGGACGGGCGGCAGAAACGCCGCGAGGCCGAGAACGAACTGAACCGCATGGAGCAGGAGCTCAAGAACAAGCTGCTGGAAGTGAGCAACTGAAGCAGAGAACGAAAACAGAGATCTAAAGCGAAGAACGAAAACGGAGATTAAAAACAAAGATTAAAAACAAAGATTAAAAACAAAGATCTAAAGCGGAGAACATATGGAAATTTATACATTTTCACAGTGGGTACTTTTTTTCTACATTTACTGTTTTCTGGGCTGGGTATTTGAGTCTGTCTATGTATCAATTTCTGAAAAACACTGGGTGAACCGGGGGTTTTTAAAAGGCCCCTTTCTCCCCATTTATGGATTTGGCGCACTTTGCGTGCTGGTGGTTACGATCCCATTCAGGGATAATCTGCCGCTGATGTGCCTGGCGGGCATGGCATCCGCGACTGTCCTGGAATATGTGACCGGTGCTGTCATGGAAAAACTGTTTCATGTGCGGTACTGGGACTACACAGGGCGGCTTTTGAGTGTAAACGGCCATATCTGTCTGGCTTCTGTGCTCTGCTGGGCGGTGATGACGATCCTGGTAGTGGACGTGCTGCAGGTAGAACTGGAAAAAGTAGTGCTTGCGGTCAATGAGCAGATCGTTACGGTAATCGTTTTTGCGGTGACGCCGTTTGTCACGGGCGATCTTGTGACCTCGTTCCGTGCAGCCATCCGTCTCAGGGATGTGCTGGTTTATCTGGAGCATGCCGAGGAGGAACTGGAACAGCTTGCCGGGCGCCGGCGTGAGCTGGAGGCAGCACTTGAAGACCGGCGCAAAGAACTGGAGGCAACACTTGCTGAACGGCGTCATGAGCTGGAGACGTCGTTTGAAGAACGGCGGAGTGAGATTGAGAAAGCGCTTGGAGAGCGGCGCCATGAGCTGGGGACATCTCTGGAAGAGCGAAAGACCGACCTTGAAAAATATCTGCGGGAGAATGGCGGTCATGTAATCGCGCCGACAAAGGGGCTGACGGATCGCGTTGCGGCGGTGCAGGAGCTGACAGATAAGCTTTCCGCGCTGCAGGAAAAGGCCGGCCGACTGTCGGCTGAAAGCGAGCTTTTGCAGAGGCTGAACGGCAAATCCATCC
This sequence comes from Lachnospiraceae bacterium, assembly GCA_021199235.1. Classification (GTDB taxonomy): domain Bacteria; phylum Bacillota; class Clostridia; order Lachnospirales; family Lachnospiraceae; genus Choladousia. The sequence continues at coordinate 16,935 of JAJQIL010000103.1, forward strand.
GCGGACTGCTTAAAAGGAATCCAAAAGCGGTTTCTTACAGCCACAGGGATGCGTTTGCCAGTCTGAAGAAGCGCATGATAAGAAAGCCGGATGAAGCGAAAGAGGAGCAGGCTTCTGATGAGTCGTCCGCAGACTGAACAGGCCGGAAGCGGGATGAGAATTGCGGCTGCCCGGAGCACCAGGCTCCGGATATTCGCTGACGTTTCTATCTGAAATGCCGTGAATTCAGGGATAATCGAAGGACAGGAAATGTATGCGGGAAACTGAGGAATTTATAAGCGGATTCTGTAAAAGACAGAATCAGACCAGGACGGTCTTCTGTGAATTTGAAGTGTCTGATGACGGAAGCAGAAGGCTGCTCTCCTGGGACTGCGATTTTGGGAAGTGCGAGCACAGCAGCAATTGTACGCTGATGCATGTGTACTGCGAAGGTACTGAGCAGTTTTGATGAAAGATGTAAAGAGGTAAATGTTTCCGGGTTTTGCGGGGACAGGGAAATCCGGGCGGCGTTTTGTGCGGGCTGTCCGGTATCTTTTTGAAGGAGATCATGTGACATTTGATGAATTTGAAAACGCCGCGTATGAGATTGCGGACACATTTCCGGAAGATTTTTACCGGGAATTAAACGGAGGGATCATCGTGAAGGAGCGGGCGCTTTTGCATCCCGCGGATCTGCACGGGGATCTTTTTGTGTTGGGAGAATATCATCGGGATCGTTACCTGGGAAGGTTTATTGTGGTGTATTACGGATCGTTTCAGCGCTGCTACGGTCCTTTTACATCGTCTGCACCGCCATGCGTGAGAGAAGGAGGTATGCCGGAGCAGCAAAGAACGCATATGGATACAGATGATATGCAGGGATCACGGGCAGGACGGACGGGAATGAGCGACGAGGCCGTTCGGGTGAGACTGCGGAAGGTACTGCTTCATGAGTTCCGCCACCATCTGGAATCGCTGGCCGGAGAGCGCGACCTGGAAATCGAGGATGCGATAAATATCTCCCGTTACACGCAGCGGGCGCGCCGGGCAAATCTTTAAAAGAAAGTCTTGACGGATAAGGCCTGTGGGACTAGAATAAGTAAGGTTAATTTTTGGGCGGACATTTGTGCGCGGCACAAAGACATTCAAAAACCAAATACAACACTGGAAACGTAGTATCGTTATGACCAGGGAGGAGGACATTATGAAACCGTATAAATGCATGAGCCGCGAAGAGCTTCTGGCAGAGCGCGCGGCTGTGGAGACCAGATATAATGAAATGAAGGCGAAAGACCTGAAACTGGATATGTCAAGAGGAAAGCCTTCGAAGGCACAGCTTGATCTTTCCAATGGTATGATGGATGTCTTGAGCAGCACGGCGGACCTGACCTGCTCATCCGGAGTGGACTGCAGGAATTACGGTGTGATGGACGGAATTCCGGAGGCGAGGCAGCTGCTGGCGGAAATGTCAGAGGTGCCGGAAAAGGATATTCTGATTTACGGAAATTCCAGCCTGAATATCATGTTTGATACAGTGGCGCGGGCGATGTCGATGGGTGTGTGCGGGCATACCCCGTGGGGACTGCTGGAGAAAGTAAAATTTCTTTGCCCGGTGCCAGGCTATGACCGGCATTTCGGCATTACGGAATTTTTTGGGATTGAGATGATCAATGTGCCTCTGCTGCCGACGGGGCCGGACATGGATCTGGTCGAGCAGCTGGTAGCGAATGACCCGCTGATCAAGGGAATCTGGTGTGTGCCGAAGTATTCGAATCCGACCGGCGTTTCTTATTCCGATGAGACGGTGCTCCGTTTCACAAACCTGAAGCCGGCGGCGAAGGATTTCCGTATTTTCTGGGATAACGCGTATTCCATTCATCATCTGTATGACGACGATCAGGATGTGATCCTGGAGCTTCTGACGGAGGCGGCAAAGGTCGGCAACGAGGATCTGGTATATAAGTTTATTTCTACCTCAAAAGTGTCATTTCCGGGTTCCGGCATCGCGGCGTTTGCGGCATCCGAAGCAAACCTGGCGGATGCGCGGCGTGCGCTGTTCTATCAGACGATCGGCCATGACAAGCTCAACCAGCTGCGGCATGTACGTTTCTTTAAGGATATGGACGGCGTCCACGAGCATATGAGAAAGCACGCGGCGATCCTGCGCCCGAAGTTTGAGGCGGTGGAAAGCGGTCTGGAGCGTGAACTGGGAGGTCTGGAGATCGGCACCTGGACAAAACCGAAGGGAGGCTATTTCATCTCCTTTGACTCGCTTGAAGGATGCGCGAAGAAGATTGTCGCGAAGGCAAAAGAGGCGGGTGTGACGATGACCGGTGCCGGTGCGACGTATCCGTACGGAAAAGACCCGAAGGACAGCAATATCCGCATTGCGCCTTCGTTCCCGACGGAAGAGGAGCTGGCTCTGGCGACGGAAATTTTTGTCCTCAGCGTGAAACTTGTCAGCCTGGACAAAATGTTGCACGAAAACGCGTAAAAAATTCTTCCCTGCTGTGATTTTCCGGCTGCTTCTGTGGCAATAGACCATTTTTTTCTGTCAAGCGTTTTTGAAAATGTCCTGAAAAATTTTTAACATAAGCCCCG
>JAJQIL010000153.1 GCA_021199235.1 Lachnospiraceae bacterium
CGGGGCTTATGTTAAAAATTTTTCAGGACATTTTCAAAAACGCTTGACAGCAAAAAATTATCCTTAATTTTTAAAAAAATTATCCTTAATTTTTAAATTTTTTAAATGAGCACGCCCCACAGGATTTCACCAGCCGGAACACCTGCTCCACAGCCATGCTCATATTTTTCTTCGCTGTATCCCGGTCCATCGCCTCATCCAGCGTCGTCACCCCGCGTACAATTGGAAAATAGGCGTCAATGCCTTCTGCATTGCAGGCAGCCGCGTCATCAGTCACACTGCCCGCGAATGCGATCACACGGCAGCCGTATTTTTTCGCCAGATGAGCCACCCCGACCGGCACCTTGCCCATCGCGGTCTGTCCGTCCAGTCTTCCTTCGCCTGTGAGTACCACATCCGCATCGGAAAGCTCCTGCTCCAGCCGGATCGCATCCAGCACAATGGAAATACCGGACTTCAATTCCACGTTTGGCAGATAACTCAAAAAAGCAAACCCAAGTCCTCCGGCAGCTCCGGCACCCGCTAAATGCGAAGCATTTTTTAAAATGCGGGTGCGTTCTGCCCTCGCCGGGTGGCATCCTCGCCCTTCGGGCGGGATATCCGCCGAGCTTTCTTTTTCATCCAGATAGCGTTCTGTCTCTTCCGCAAAATGGCGCATCTGCCGATCCATCTCTTCGCGTTCTTCCAGCCTCACGCCCTTTTGCGGACCAAATACATAGACCGCACCGTTTTCCCCGCAGAGCGGATTGGTCACGTCGCAGGCAATCTGGAAATGGCACTCCTCAAGCTCCGGCACTATGTGCTGGTCGTCGATCCGGGCGATCCGTCCAAGGCTTGAAAATACAGGCGGAAGCAGTTCCTCATTTTTATCATAAAATTCATAGCCCAACGCCTGCAGCATACCGATACCGCCTTCTGTGGTCGCGCTGCCGCCGATGCCAATAAGGAACTCCCTGCAGCCTTGCGCAATCGCGTCGCGAATCATCTGTCCGACGCCTGTGGTGGAGGCACGCCACGGATTCAGGTCTTCACGTTTCACAAGAGTAATCCCGGAAGCCTCCGCCATTTCCATTACTGCCAGTTTTTCCGCTTTTCCATTGTTATCCGCTGCACAGGCAGTATTTACTTTCACAGAATCGGCATCTCCCATAGATTCTTTTTTCGTCTGTAAGATACCGTAGCGGGCTGTAACAGGTTCTCCCATCGGTCCGGTCACCGAAACTTCAGCATACGTTCCGCCCAGTCCTTCCACGAGTGCTTCCGTCGTTCCTTCTCCGCCATCCGCCAGCGGACGGACAACCACCTGCGCGTCACAGGCACGCAGCACGCCCTCACGTGCTGCCATCCCAGCCTCCATAGAACTCATACTGCCCTTAAATGAGTCAATCGCAATGACAACTTTCATTCTGATCTTCCTCCATATACCGCATCATCGCCAGCGCTGCTTTTTTAGCCTCTTCCACCGCATGGACGACCGTTTTGGAGCCATGTACTACATCCCCTGCCGCAAACACACTGCTGCGCGTCGTCATATTGTTTTCATCAACAATCAAAAGTCCTCGGTCAGAGCTTTTCAGATTGTGTGTCGTCATAACCAGCTTGTTTTTCGGTCCCTGACTCGCAGCGATAATCGTCGAATCTGCCTGCACCTGCTCCCGTTCTTCCTCATATCCGATCACTTTTCCATCTTCATCCATGATAGAAATCTTAAAAACCGGTCCTTCCGGCGTAATGCGTTCGATTGCCTTCCCGAATACCAGCTCCGCTCCATCCAGCTTCGCATATTCCAGTTCCTGGGAGCTGGCAGAAATATGCTTTCCTCTGGCATACAGCGTCACCTTCTGTGCCCCGTTGCGAAATGCGGTGCGGGCAACATCCATTGCAACATTTCCCATTCCGATCACTGCCACATTCTCTCCCAGATCATAGGCGGCAGGGTTTGCCAGATAGGAGATTCCATAATGGACATTTGCAAGGCTCTCACCCTGAATTCCCAGCGTTTTCGGTCTCCATACACCTGTCCCCACAAACACAGACGCATATCCGTCCCGAAACAGATCTTCAATCGTCAGTGCACCGCCCATCACAGTATTCGGGCGAATCTGAATACCCATACGCAGCAGCAGATTTTTATAGCGTTTCAGGACTGTCTTCGGAAGCCGGAACTCCGGAATTCCGTACTGAAGCATGCCGCCAATCTGATCTTTCTCATCAAAGATTGTAACATCATATCCGTTTTTCGCAAGCATAATCGCCACAGTCATTCCCGCCGGTCCACTTCCGATCACTGCCACCTGTTTTCCTTTTTTCTCTGTCTCCGGGAGAGCCATACGTTCGAGATAAGCATCGGAAATAAATTTTTCTATCTCATAGAATTGTACCGGGCTGCCCTTTTTCCCAAGAGCACAATGCCCTGCGCACTGTGCCTCATGATTACAAACCGTCGCGCAGATAACGGACATCGGATTATTTTCAAACAGCTCCGATCCCGCTTCCATCAGACGATTTTCCTTAAACATCTGAATGATATGAGGAATCGGCGTATGCACCGGACAGGCCTGCTGACACATTGGTTTTTTACAGTTGAGGCAGCGTTCTGCTTCATTTATAATATGAAGTCCCATGATAACCTTTCCTTTCTCCTGTGCAGTATTGCGATTCCGCGCAGCTACAGGCTATTTTTCTTTGCATTATGCTCCACGCTGTGCAGAAGTCCTTTCATATAGCCAAGCAGATATGCTTCTGAGAGCTTCGACATTCCCTTCCCGTCCGGATTGAAAAACGGATGATCGATATTAAGCGGCCCATCATAGCCGCAGCGATACAGTTGTTCCATGATCGCGTACATATCCGCATAGCCATCTTCCATCAGAGTCTCCTCAAAATATGGAATCTCTGAGCTGACATTCCGAAAATGTACCACCAGGATTTTTCCCCGTTTGGTAAATGTCCTGATATCCTCCATCAGATTACCAAATTTTCTGTTCTCCAGCCAGCAGCCGATGCACATTTTCATGCCAAGATATGGGCTTTCTCCGGCAAGAGCAAATGCTTTATTATAACACTCGGTATTCCAGATCAGACTGTGAACACCGCCTAACGAACATACCGGCGGATCATTTGGGTGCAGCGCCAGCTTAACGTCCGCTTCCTCGCAGACCGGAAGAGCCCGATCAATAAAATACTTAAAATTATCCCAAATCTCCTGTTCCTCATATTCGCGGTCATTTGCAATCGGCCGGGAAGCAATTTCTTCCATATCACAGATCATGGCTTTTTCCCCATGCGTGTATTTCCCAACATCAATGCGGCTGCGAAAGATCCCATTCGGCTGCCAGGCAATATAATTCACTTTAATGCCTGCCTTTCCGAGCGTCCTGGTAAACTCATTGTATTTGTCAATCCAATAATCGCGATCATCCTTTCCCAGATGAATCTGCGGGCATTTCTGCAGAGACGGACAACCCGCATCGACAATTTCCAGTTCATAATGAGATGCCCGCTCCTTAAAACGCATTACACTGTCATAATCTGTATCGCCATCCAGAAAGTTGACAGCCAGACCGTGAATTCCCATTCCCCGGACTGACTGCATCTGTTCATCTGTCATTTTACTTGAGCAGTTTACCTGTACTATCATTCCTTTCCTCCTCCAGTTCGTACAAGGGGATTTCCCTTGTACTTCTATAAAAAACGCCTGTTTATTCATCAACAATGCTATGTAATTGCGATGTCTGAGCAAAGCAGAAGATGCCTGTGGATTTCACTGTACCTTAGTCTTTGCTCAGCTGCGGTCGGCACCAAATGTCCGGCGCCGGCCATAATTTAGTCATCCTATGATTATGTAAGCGGGAATACAAGGTTTGCCATAAAGATCACAAGTACACCATATATGATCCACAAAGGAAGATTGACCTTCAGGACATCCTTGATTTTGTAGCCGCCGGCACCAAAGGCGATAGCGACAGATGGCGAACCGGTCGGAGTAAGCATAGCTGCAGTACAGCCTGCAAAAATTGCTACACAGAACGCTCTCGGATCAAGTCCAAGCTCTACAGCTGTCACAACTGCAAGTGCCACAAACACATTCTGGGTTGCTGTATTGTTCATAAACTGGGTCAGTAAAGCACCCGCAAAGTAGAACGCAGCAAGAATGGCGATCGGTGCCGGGTTTCCGCCGAGCAGCTTCAAAATGCCGTTCGCTACCACAGTACCTGCTCCTGTTTTCTGCATGGCCGTTGCGAGCGGAAGCACGCCAACCAGCATGAACAGTGCATCAAGGTTCATAAAGTTCTTTACATCGTTGATATCAAGCACGCCACAGAAAAGAAGTACCAAATCCGCGATCACCGGCAGTACCTGCATATCGATCGGGAGATAATTTGAAAAGAGAATTCCTGCAAATGTGATAATGAAAACGATATAAACCAGCTTCTCCTTTCCCGGTGTAAGCTGCGATTCCGCCTTCTCCTGTTTCATATCTGCCGAAGCATTCGCCAGTCCGGCTGCCGGAAATCCTCTCCAGCCAACCAGAGCCATATACAACAGAGCGAAGATCGCCGGTATAGCAACTACTTTCGTGTAATCCAGCATTCCAAGCTGATATTCACTGCCTGCTGCTTCAAGGAAAGAATTCAGCATGGCAAAAAATACTCCCGGAAACATTCCCTGCCAGCAATGCGCCACAACTACGCCTGGAAGCAGCACATGAGAAGGCTGAATCTTACTTTCAGAAGAAAACGCCGCCATAAACGGAAGCATCATGGCTACAAGAGCCGTTGGCATACTAAACTGGATCAGAACCGCATTGGCCAGAAGATACAGGAAGATAATCAGACCTCCTTTGTCCGAATGCTTCATGATCAGGTTCTTTAAAAACGGAACCAGACTGGTCTTGCTCAACGCACCGCTTAAGATAAAGATGGCGCCGACCATGATCACGTTTTTGTCAGAGAAATAAGCGTATGCTTCAGAGAATTCCAGAACGCCTGTAAGGTACAGTATCGTTGTGGCAGTCATAGCGACCAGCCCAAGCTTGAATTTGCCGCTCAAAAAGCCGATAATCAGAAACAGCATAACAAGTAATGTGATAATGAGTGATATGTCCATAAACTCCTCCAATACTCTGCCCTGCGGCCTGAAAGGACACCAGATCTCATGTGTTTCTTCCGCAGGCAGTGGTAATCTTTCTATTTTATGTAATTTTCAGATCAGACCCGCTTTGTGCATCTCGGTCTTTATTTTATCCAGCACAGGCCCTTCCGGTGTGGGCAGAGTCGGCCGATACGGTTCACCAATCTTTCTTCCTCTCAGCTTTGCCATATCCTTTGCCGCTACCGGGAAGCTTGCTCCATCCATCGACAGACGTACCGGATTCAGCTTCAGCTGCGCCTCCAGTGAGCCTTTCAGGTCTCCTTCGACATATTTATTGTAAATGTCCGTGATCAGCTCCGGCATAAAATTCGCGGCAGTACAGACGCCTCCGACCGCGCCAAGACACATGGAAACATAAAGAAGTGTATCTTTTCCGCCAAACACCCGGAAACCCACATCGCGGGTAAGCCGGATGAATTCCTCCATCTGCGTGATATCCCCGCTGGTATCCTTCATTCCGACAATATTGTCCACCTCATGTGCCAGCCGTTCGATAAGGCGAGCCGACATCGTATAGCCAACACGGCCGGGGTTGTTGTAAAGGAGCATCGGTATGTCCGGGACTGCATCAGCGATCGTTTTAAAATGAAGGAACAGTTCCTCCTCCGTCGGTTTCAAAAACATCGGTTGCAGGACAGAAATACCGCTCGCCCCATTTCCTGCGGCCATCTTCGCCAGCCGTACGCATTTTTTGGTGCTGATCGCCCCGATTCCAAAATAGACCGGTACTCTTCCCGCTGCCTGTGACACCATGATCTTCAGGCCGCGTTCCATCTCGTCTTCCTCGACCATGTAAAATTCACCATTGCTTCCGAAAGCCAGAATTCCAAGTACGCCACCGTCTATCACGTAATCAACCTGATTGCGCAGAACAGCCTCGTCGATCCGTTCGTCCGCATCAATCGGTGTAATGATGGGAACAACTACTCCTTTTATATTTTCTGTATTCATGAACAATCCCCTTGTCCTTTCTCTATTCGATACGGATACCCCGCTCGTCAATTCTTTTCCACAGAGACATTCGAGATCTTCTCATAGTATTTCACCAGTGCACTGTGATCCTCCGGGCCGCATCCGTCATTCTTAAGGGCCTGCATTATCTCCATTACCTGAGAAGTCAGCGGAAGAGAAGTCGATGTCGCGTGTGCCGCATTGAGTGCATTCCCAAGATCCTTGATATGGAGTTCAATCCGGAAGCCCGGTTTGAAATTGTGCGCCATCATCATCGGTGCCTTCGCATCCAATACGGTTGATCCGGCCAATCCGCCCCGGATTGCCTGATATACCAGTTCCGGATCCGCTCCATTCTTCACTGCCAGCGTCAAGGCCTCGGATACTGCAGCGATGTTGATTGCCACGATCACCTGATTTGCAAGCTTCGCTACGTTGCCGGAACCGAGCTTTCCAACATATACCACTGATCCCGCCATTGCCATGAGAAGATCGTAATACTTATCAAAATTCTCTTTCGAACCACCAGCCATCACAGAAAGTGTCCCGTCGATTGCTTTCGGCTCCCCACCGCTGACCGGGGCGTCCATCATATCAATCCCCTTCTTTGCCAGCTCCGCACCGATTGCTTTGCTCTCTACCGGATCAATGGAACTCATATCGATGACGATCGTACCTGCTTTAGCTGTCCCGGCTATACCATTTTCTCCCAGGCATACATCTCTTACCTGTGGGGAATTTGGAAGCATCGTGATGATCACACTGCACTGCTCTGCTACTTCCGCAGGGCACATCGCTCTGACTGCTCCCATCTCTACCAGTTCGTCTGCCTTCGACTGGCTTCTGTTATAAACCACCAGCTCATATCCTGCTTTCACCAGATTCTTGCTCATCGGTTTGCCCATAATGCCAAGTCCAATAAATCCAATCTTCATGTCCGTTTCCTCCTGATTGTTCCGCGCATTGCGCGTTTGCTGTTCGCAGATGTTAATTACCCTGCTCACTTTGTCTGTTGTCTCCATTTTACAGAAACGGCAAAAAAATACTATTGACAGAGCATCCAACAAACGGAAGATATTTTTTTACATTATTTCTATTTGTTCATTATTTGAAATTCAAATTTCATTTTTGAAATTATTATATTTCGTTAAATAAAAGACACTCTCGTCTATCCAAAATTCGTGCAAAATATTTTTTCTAATTCGAAATTATTTTTTCAATATTTGAACTTTTATTTTATTTTCACAAATTGGTGCCTGAAAATCTGTGAATAATAGCCTTTGATTGCAATTTCTTATAAAGCAAAAACCGGGCAGGAAAAATATTCCGTCCGGCTTTTGTCAATGTATCATTATTGGTATTTTGCTTCAACTCCATATTTTTTCATACGCCGCCAGAGCGTCGTAGTGCTGATTCCCAGCTCATCTGCAATCAGCTGTCGGTTCCCATGGTATTTTTCCATCAGCTGCCGCAGTTCATCTTCCTCCGGTGAATTGTAGACTACTACACGTTTTCTTCCATTCTTATCCACCAGTCTGGGATACAGACTGTCATATAAGTTCTGAATCTGCACCTCATCTACACTGCGTCGCTCAGCCATGATCACCAGACGCTCGCAAAAACTTCGTAGTTGAATCAGATTGCCTTCCCAGGACAGGCTCCGAATCCTCTCCTTTGCTCCATTAGTCGTCACCAGATATTTCGTATATTTTTTACTGTACTCAGAAAAATACTGTTCAAAATATGACATAAGGTCTTCCGGACGCTTCTTAAGCGGAGGAACCGCAAGAACCAATCCCTGAAGCAGATAAAAAAGCTCCTGGCTGAAAGTGCCTTCCTCCAGCATGTATGGAAGATCGGCCTTTGAAGAAACAATCAGACGTACATCAAGATCATCCATCGGCCAGATATCCGTACGCACACTCACCCCCGGCATCAGCACCCGGGTAAGCTGGCGTTGTACCTGCGGTGTAACCGCCTCAATCCCCTTTAAAAAAAGTGTCCCATGGTTAGCCCGGACCGCAGCCGCCCTCATCCGGCTTTCCCGGTTGTCTTCTGCCCCGTTTCGTCCAAAAATCGCCTCCATCTGTTCCTCTTTTGCCAGAGCACCAATATTCAGACTGACAAAAGGGCCATTTTTGCGCGCACTGTTATTGTGAATTGCTTCGCCGAACATAAAATACTCGGTTCCTTCATCTGCATAAATAAGGACGGGAGCGTCCGACAGTGCATATTTTCTTGCCAGATCAATCTGGCGCCGCATTCCCTCATTTTGCGTATGCAAATGACTGAATTCGTGTTTTGCCACAAATCCGCTTAAGTACATTTCCCTTTGTCTGGTATTCCCCTTTCGGACATTCTCACTCAGCTTCTGAAGGGAGAGAATTGCACCGGTAATGGAATCCCTATACTGAATCGGAGCCATCAGAAGAACCCATGCCTGCCCGCGCAGATTCACTGAAACCGTATAGCTGTCTGATTTTCCATTCAGTACATTTCGGATCATGTTTTCATCAAAATCCGGAAATACCTGCATCAGGGGCAGCCCGACCACATCTTCCAGATTCTTTCCGATCAGACCCTCGACCAGCTTATTGATAACGGTAATTTTCCCTTCCGCATTGATTTTGATAATACCGTTAAAGGTAGCGTCCAATACCGTTTCAAACTGTGCCTCGCTCCTTTTCTCCGTCTCCATCGCGAACGCCATGCGTTCTGCTTCCCGAAACGCCTCACGAATGGATTCCAGCGATGACTGGTAAATCAGTCCGGGATAACCCAGTGTATTGGCAGCATTCGTCACGATCTCTCCGCCGATAAACAGCTGCGCACCCTGCGCGGCAAGCTCTCCCACCTTGTCAAGAGCCTCATCGGGTCTTTCAATACTGCCGATCAACAGGCGAACGTCAAACAATTCCTCCATGCAGGACATATCACCCAGCATATTTTTAAACACAACCAGACCGATCACCGGCCTGTCATCCCTCTCACTGCCTTTGGAGTTTCCTTCATTGTCAGCATCACAGGCATCTGAGATCCTCTCATGTGTTTCCATTGCGTTCCCTGTCCGCAGCATCTGCTTTGCTTTCTTAAGAAGAAGACCGATTTCCTGCGCGTGCAGACGCAGCTCGACGACCGGAATATTCGTGTATTTTTTTATCAGCATCGCCTGATAGCCCCGCGCGATGATAATATCTGCACCAGCCTCAACAGCCAGTCTTGCCTCATTAACTGACTCCACCGTATGAATCACTTTTTTACAGACAATATCTGCATTCGTTTCCTGAATCACAATCTCAGCCATCTCGGCTATTTCCCTGTATGGAAAAAGAAGTCCAAATTTTGCCATAAATCCCCCCATCTTCGTTTGTCAGATACTTCGCGTGTATCAAATTTAAAAAATAATCTTTTTTATAAATATATTTGTTTCAGTTTATCATAAACAGGAATATCATTCAATGCAAATCACTGCCGCAAGACAAACCGTTTCCGCCGGTTCCCGCCAGTGCATCCCTGTCCAGCACATACACTTTCCGATATGCACAGCGAACCCAGCCGTTCCGCTCAAAAACCTTCAGTACCTGGCTTACCGTCGGACGGGCCATTCCCAGACACATGGCAATTTCTTCATGAGAATACGGCAGACACTGCTCTGTAATGTTTTTATCCGGATTATCCGTCTCCGTTTCCTCCAGCACATGAAACTATTTGCTTATGAAGTGCGTGAAGATGAAAAGGAGCATTTTGATCGGTTTTCCAGAGAACTGGGTGTTGACCTGACTTTTACAGACGAGGTTCCAACCCTGGAAAACGCTTCGAAAGCGGCCGGATGTGACGGCATCACCATGCTTGGACAGGGAAAGATTGACCAGCCGCTTCTGGATGAATACAAACGGCTGGGAATCCGGTGCATCAGCACCCGCACGATCGGATATGACCATATTGATGCAGCTTATGCAAAAAAGATCGGCCTGTCTGTGTGCAATGCATTTTACGATCCGAATGGTGTGGCCGAATATACTGTCATGCTGATGCTATTATGCATCCGTCATTACAAAGTTGCTCTCTGGCGTGCGCAGGTGAACGACTACTCTCTCCAGGGGCTTTACGGCCGTGAAATGCGAAATCTTACCATCGGCATTCTTGGCACCGGCCGGATAGGAACACAGGTAGCAGAAATTCTTTCCGGCTTCGGCTGCCGCATCCTTGGTTACGACAAGAATCCCGGCAAGGCGTCCCGCTGGCTGACCTATACGGATGAAGAAACCATTTACCGGGAAAGCGACATCCTTACCAATCATCTGAACCTGAGCGATCAGACCCGCCACATGATCAACAGGGAAACCATCGCCAAAATGAAAGACGGCGTCATTCTGATCAACTGTGCACGCGGAGGCCTAATGGATACCGAAGCCCTGATTGCCGGTATCGAACAAAAGAAAATCGGCGGTCTCGGCCTCGACTGCTTTGAGGAAGAAGAAGGCATCTACCATCTGGACCGCCGCGACGATATCATCAGCAACCGTTCTATGGCGTATCTGCGCCAGTTTCCAAATGTGGTCATGACCCAGCACATGGCATTCTATACCGACGCCGCTGTCTCCAATATGGTACGGTGCGGGATCGAGTCCATTTGTTCGGTAATCACAACCGGCACATATCAGACTCTCTTGCAGATATAACGCGGCTTCATTAGAAGTCAGCTCTCCATTTCCTCAAAATACGCATCAATCCCATCCGTAATTCCCTGCACCATCAGATCCTGTACATCCGGATCTGCCATGCGCAGGTCATCGGACTCATTCGTCATAAACCCCATCTCCAGGATCATCACCGGAATCCTGCTCCAGTTGATGCCGGTCATATTATCATAATACTGAACACCAAGAGATTCAAATCCGGCCGTGCTGCAATACGCTTCCAAAATACACTCCGCGAGGCGATAGGACTCCTCCGACAAGTCTCCCACATATGGATTCGATGGGGACGGCACCATGCCCAATGCTCCGTTCGCACTGGAATTCTCTGATCCGTTCGCATGGATACGCACATAAATATCGCCGCCCTCCTCATAAGCAAGTGTGGCTCTCTCAGCATTACTGATCGCGGTATCATTGTCTTCCCGTGTAAGAATCACCTCATATCCGCGCTCCTCAAGCTCTGTGAGCAGCAGAAGGGAAATCTCCAGATTCAGTTCATACTCCGGAATGCCGGTGTAGCTTCCCTGCGTCCCCGTAGTAGATTTGGCTTTCATCTCCGAGGAGCCCGGACCGATCGGCTCTGTGTCAGTCATATCGACCCAGCTGCCCTGATGGCCCGGGTCGACTGCGACTGTATATCCGTTCGTCTCCGGCTCGGTTTCCATTTCTGAATCTGTTTCCGCGTCGTTTTCTGCGTCCGTATCCGTGTCTGTTTCCGATTCATCCTTTCCCAGCACGATCACGGTCTCAGTCTCAGATTCTGTCTCTGTTTCGGCAGTCGTTTCCGTCTCACCTATGACGGCCGCCTTCGTCAATTTCACTTTTTCAGTATCTGTCTGTCCAAGGGAATCCTCCCGTTCTTCAACATCAGTCTGCAATTCAGATGTTGCAGCAGCATTCTGCCCTCTGTCATATATCCTGCGATAACCGGTCACCAGAAGCGCAAGAATCAGCAGCAGTACGACCACCGCAACCGTAAGGATTCCCGTCATTGGCAGATCGCGCCTGTTTGTTTTCTTGTTCATATCGTGCCTGCCTTTCTGAATTTTCCAGCCTGTTTCTTATTCTAATCTTCGAAACCATTCGATATCTTCACAATGATTTCTTTCCAGTTACTTTTTATAACAAACTAATGGTCGTAACTATATTTTAAATACGAATTGTTTCCACTCAGGCTTGATATGTACTCATATACTCGTTAATCTCCGCTTCGCAGGAACGCATCGCAAGAATGGTCTTCTCCATCAGTTCTTCCAGCGTCCAGCCCAGCCGCTCCGCCCCAGTGCGAATGACATCTCTCGAACACCCGGCAGCAAACTTTTTATCTTTGAACTTTTTCTTCAGGCTGGAAGCCTCCATATCCATCACACTTTTTGAAGGACGCATTTTTGCCGCCGCACCGATCAGTCCAGTCAGCTCATCCGCAGCAAAAAGTACTTTTTCCATCTCGTGCTTCGGTTCCAGATCACAGCAGATCCCATAGCCATGGCTGCAGACCGAATAAATGATCTCTTCATTTACGCCACCCTCACGCAACAGATCCGGTGCTTTTTGGCAGTGCTGTTCCGGGTACAGTTCAAAATCAATATCATGCAGCAGCCCCACGATTCCCCAGTATTCCTCATCCTCGGAATAACCCAGTTCACGTGCATACCAGCGCATCGTTCCTTCCACCGTCAGTGCATGCTGAATGTGAAATGGTTCCTGATTGTATTTTCTCAGAAGCGAAAACGCTTCCTCTCTGCTAATTGAGCTTTGCATTTAAATCCCCTTTCAAAGAACACAGGGGCTGCCACACGACAGCCCCTGCATTTCAGAATCTTATTACGTAACTCTTCAGAGTACTGTAGAAATTACTCTGCGCCGTACAGCGTGATCAGCTTCTGCAGATACTCATATCTCTCCTTCGCATAGCCCTCGGACTTGTCGAAGAGCTTCTCCGCTCTTTCCGGATTTGCTCTCATCAGAGAATTGTAACGAACCTCGCCGTTCAGGAAGGTCTTGTAATCCTCTGTCGGAGCCTTGGAGTCAAGCGTGAATGCTGCCTTGCCTTCCTCCTTGAGTGCCGGATTGTAACGGAAGCAATGCCAGTAACCGGACTTCACTGCCAGCTCTTCCTCGGTCTGCGCCTTGCTCATACCCTTCTTGATGCCGTGGTTGATACACGGAGCATACGCGATGATGAGTGACGGTCCCGGATAAGCCTCTGCCTCAGAGATCGCCTTTACGGTCTGGTTGAAGTCAGCGCCCATCGCGATCTGTGCTACGTATACATAACCATAGCTCATTGCGATCGAAGCCATATCCTTCTTCTTTACTTCCTTACCAGCTGCAGCGAACTGTGCCACCGCACCGGTCGGAGTGGACTTCGAAGACTGTCCGCCTGTATTGGAATATACCTCGGTATCGAATACCATGATATTGATATCCTGACCGCTTGCCAGTACATGGTCTACACCGCCGAAGCCGATATCATATGCCCAGCCGTCACCACCGAAGATCCACTGGGACTTCTTCGCCAGATAATCCTTGCCCTTGAGCACCTCCTGACAGTCGTCGCAGCCGCATGCCTCGCATGCCGCGATCAGCTTGTCCGTAGCGATGCCGTTGGTAGTGCCTACGCTGAAGGTATCCAGCCATTCCTGTGCAGCAGACTTCACATCCTCGCCGCAGCAGTCGCACTCAAGCAGAGCCTGTACCTTGGTCTTCAGACCATCACGGATCGCTCTCTGAGCAAGCAGCATACCATAACCGAACTCAGCATTGTCCTCGAACAGGGAGTTGTCCCATGCCGGGCCTTTGCCTTCCGCATTCACAGTGTACGGAGTGGACGGTGAAGAGTTACCCCAGATACTGGAGCAGCCTGTCGCGTTCGCGATGTACATTCTGTCACCAAAGAGCTGAGTGATCAGCTTCGCGTACGGAGTCTCGCCGCAGCCACCGCATGCGCCTGAGAACTCAAGCAGCGGCTGTTTGAACTGGGAACCCTTTACGGTGTTCTCTTTGAACTTGTCGATCACTTCTGTCTTTGCCGGAAGCTCTACTGCGTAATCGAAATACTTCTGGGAATCCGCATTCGCTTCCATATTCTCCATCGTGATCGCCTTCGCACCCTTCTTGCCCGGGCATACGTTTACGCAGGAACCGCAGCCTGTGCAGTCCAGAGCGGAAACAACGATCGCGAACTTATAGCCGGCCATACCGGTCATCGGAAGGGTCTTCATATCAGCCGGAGCCGCAGCCACTTCCTCATCCGTCATAGCTACCGGACGGATAACCGCGTGCGGGCATACATAGGAGCAGCGGTTGCACTGGATACAGTTCTCCGGATTCCAAACCGGGATATCCACTGCGATACCGCGCTTCTCAAATGCAGCAGCGCCGGACGGTGTCGTACCATCTACATAATCCTTGAATGCGGATACCGGAAGATTGTTGCCTTCCTGTGCGTTTACCGCATGCTGGATCGTATTTACAAACTTCACAACATCTTCTCTTGCGCCGGTAACATCCTTTGCAATGATGTCTTCCGTCTCAGCCGTCTTCCAGCTTTCCGGAACCTGGATCTCAACTACCTGCTTAGCGCCGGCGTCAATTGCAGCCCAGTTCTTCTGAACGACATCGTCGCCCTTACGGCCGTAGGTAGCCTTCGCAGCAGCCTTCATCAGATCGATGGCCTGATCCTCCGGAATGATGCCCGTCAGCTTGAAGAATGCAGACTGAAGGATGGTGTTGATACGGGTCGGTCCCATGCCGGTCTCGATACCGATCTTCACACCGTCGATGGTGTAGAACTTGATGTTATGGTTCGCGATGAATGCCTTCACCTGTCCCGGAAGATGCTTCTCAAGGCCTTCCATATCCCAGGAGCAGTTCAGAAGGAAAGTACCGCCGTCCACCAGCTCCTGTACCATGTTGTACTTGCGTACATAGGACGGATTGTGGCAAGCCACGAAATCTGCCTTATGGATCAGATAGGTGGATTTGATCGGCTTCTTGCCGAAACGAAGGTGGGACATTGTCACACCGCCGGACTTCTTTGAGTCATAATCAAAATATGCCTGCGCATACATGTCGGTGTTGTCGCCGATGATCTTGATGGAGTTCTTGTTCGCACCAACCGTACCATCTGCGCCAAGGCCCCAGAACTTGCAGTTTGTCGTGCCTTCCGGAGTCGTCACCAGCGGAGCGCCGGTCTCAAGAGAAAGATTCGTCACATCATCGTTGATGCCGATGGTGAATCTCTTCTTCTCGGTATTGTTGTAAACAGCTACGATCTGCGCCGGAGTCGTATCCTTGGAACCAAGGCCGTAACGGCCGGTATAGATCGGAGTGTCGTTGAACTTGCTGCCCTTCAGAGCTGCAACAACGTCAAGGTAAAGCGGCTCGCCTAAGGAACCCGGCTCTTTTGTACGGTCAAGTACGGAAATCTGCTTCACAGTCTCCGGAATCGCCTCAATCAGGGCATCCGCGCAGAACGGACGGTACAGACGCACTTTAACGACGCCGACCTTCTCTCCTGCTGCACGCAGGTAATCGATGGTCTCCTCGATCGTATCGCATACGGAACCCATAGCGATGATGACCTTCTCCGCATCCGGAGCGCCATAGTAGTTAAACAGCTTGTAATCGGTACCGATCTTCGCGTTGACCTTGTCCATGTACTCCTGAACGATAGACGGAAGCGCATCGTAGTACGGATTGCATGCCTCACGAGCCTGGAAGAAGATATCCGGGTTCTGTGCAGAACCTCTCTGGCACGGATGATTCGGATTCAGGCACTGATCTCTCCACGCCTGGATCGCGTCAAAGTCAGTCATCTCCTTCAGATCTTCATAATCCCATGTCTCGATCTTCTGGATCTCATGGGATGTACGGAAACCATCAAAGAAGTTGATAAACGGAATACGGCCCTTGATCGCGGACAGATGCGCTACCGGCGTCAGGTCCATAACTTCCTGTACGCTGGATTCGCAGAGCATCGCGCAGCCGGTCTGCCGACAGGCATACACATCAGAATGGTCGCCAAAGATAGACAGCGCATGGCTTGCCAGAGCACGGGCAGATACGTTGAATACGCCCGGAAGACGCTCACCGGCAATCTTGTAAAGGTTCGGGATCATAAGAAGCAGACCCTGGGAAGCGGTGTATGTAGTGGTCAGAGCACCTGCTGCCAGTGAACCGTGTACGGTACCTGCCGCACCAGCCTCAGACTGCATCTCCGTCACCTGTACGGTCTGTCCAAAGATGTTCAGGCGGCCCTGTGTCGCCCATTCATCCGTCGCCTCTGCCATGACAGAGGATGGGGTAATCGGGTAGATTGCAGCGACATCGGTAAATGCGTATGAAGCATGAGCCGCAGCATGATTACCATCCATGGTCTTCATTTTTCTTGCCATTGGAAAAATACCTCCTTATTTTTTTAAAAGTTCAGAATACCGTGTGTACAGCAGAGCAAAGACCGCCATACCCTCCAGCAGCCATATGGCTGTGCAGAAAAGTATTCATGATATACTTTCATTTGGAATTGATTTTAGCACATCTTCACCACTTTGTCTATTTGTCACTTTTGTTTTTCGTCATTTTTTTGTTTTTTTTATCGTACAGAAGAAGTTTCCGTTTTTGCAAACCATATGTATTACAGCAGCCTTCACCGCAGCTCCATCACATTCAAAAACAGGTCATATAAATTCACTTTTCAGTTGCATTTTCTCTCTAATTCAGTAAAATAAGGAAGGAACAAAACTAAGAAAGTAAAACAGAAAGGGTTATCCAATGATCAGTGCAAACAATGTGACGCTTCGAATCGGGAAAAAGGCCTTGTTCGAGGATGTCAACATCAAATTTACCGAGGGCAACTGCTATGGCCTGATCGGTGCAAACGGTGCCGGAAAGTCTACATTTCTGAAGATTCTTTCCGGGCAGCTAGAGACCACAAAGGGCGACGTCTCGATGACGCCGGGACAACGTCTGTCTGTGCTGGAGCAGGATCATTTTAAATATGATGAATTTCCAGTCCTTGATACCGTCATTATGGGCAACCAGCGTCTCTATGATATTATGAAGGAAAAGGACGC
Organism: Lachnospiraceae bacterium; assembly: GCA_021199235.1. GTDB lineage: Bacteria > Bacillota > Clostridia > Lachnospirales > Lachnospiraceae > Choladousia. The sequence continues at coordinate 16,883 of JAJQIL010000153.1, forward strand.
CATCTATGCAAAAGAGGATTTTTCTGACGAAGACGGCATCCGCGCCAGTGAGCTGGAAGGCGAATTTGCCGAGCTGAACGGCTGGGAAGCGGAATCGGATGCCGCTACTCTTCTGAATGGTCTGGGCATCGAGACAGACCTGCACTACAGCCTGATGAAAGACCTGAACGGCAATGAAAAAGTCAAGGTTCTGCTTGCCCGCGCTCTCTTCGGCAACCCGGACATCCTGCTGCTCGACGAGCCGACAAACCATCTGGATCTCGACGCGATCAGCTGGCTGGAAGAATTTCTCATCAATTTTGACAACACGGTGATCGTGGTCTCTCACGACCGTTATTTTCTGAACAAGGTCTGCACTCATATCGCGGACATCGACTACGGCAAGATTCAGCTCTATGCCGGCAACTATGATTTCTGGTACGAGTCGAGCCAGCTTCTCATCCGTCAGATGAAAGAGGCGAACCGCAAAAAAGAAGAAAAGATCAAAGAGCTGCAGGAGTTCATCTCCCGCTTCTCCGCGAACGCTTCCAAGTCCAAGCAGGCGACCTCCAGAAAGCGTGCTCTGGAGAAAATCCAGTTGGATGAGATCAAACCGTCCAGCCGGAAATACCCATACATTGATTTTCGTCCGAACCGCGAGATTGGCAACGAAGTCCTCATGGTAGAAAATCTCTCCAAGACGATCGATGGTGTAAAGGTGCTGGACAACCTTACCTTTACGCTCGGCCACGACGACAAAGTTGCTTTTGTCGGCAGCAATGAGCTGGCTAAGACCACCTTTTTCCAGATTCTGGCCGGAGAACTGCAGCCGGATGAAGGCACTTACAAGTGGGGCGTGACCACCTCGCAGTCCTACTTTCCGAAGGACAATACGAAAGAATTCGACAACGACCTGACGATTGCGGACTGGCTCACCGGTTATTCTGAGATCAAGGACGCCACCTATGTGCGCGGCTTCCTCGGCAGAATGCTCTTTGCCGGGGACGACGGAGTCAAAAAGATGCGGGTGCTCTCCGGCGGCGAACGTGTGCGCTGTATGCTCTCCAGGATGATGATCTCCGGCTCGAATGTTCTGATCTTTGACGAGCCGACGAACCATCTGGACATGGAATCCATCACGGCCCTCAACAACGGTATGATGAAGTTCCCGGGCGTCATCCTCTTCTCCTCCCGTGACCACCAGATCGTACAGACGACCGCGAACCGGATCATGGAGATTTTGCCGAACGGCCAGCTGATCGACAAGATCACGACCTACGATGAATATCTGGAGAGCGATGAGATGGCGAGAAAACGTCAGGTATACACGACGGAGGGGAATCCGGAGGACGACTGACGCGAAAGCTACGAGCCGTGCAAAATCAGAAATTCCGGTACGCGTCGCGCTTGCGCGTAAGCAGACCGAAATTTCTGACTAAATACAAGGCTCATAAAAAAGAGAAAAAAGCAGACACCCACTTAATATGAGTGCCTGCTTCATCATTCTTTCAGATTATATTCTGAAAAATATCGTTCTCTTTTGCTTTTATTACAGCTGCGGGCCTGCAGCAACAAGTGCCTTACCAGCTTCGTTAGTCGTGTACTTGTCGAAGTTCTTCACAAAGCGGCCTGCCAGATCCTTTGCCTTCTCTTCCCACTCGGAAGCATTCGCATAGGTGTCACGCGGATCGAGGATAGCCGGATCAACGCCCGGAAGCTCGGTCGGTACTTCAAAATCAAAGTACGGGATCTTCTTGGTCGGTGCATTCAGGATTGAACCGTCAAGGATTGCATCAATGATACCACGGGTATCCTTGATGGAGATACGCTTACCGGTGCCGTTCCATCCGGTATTTACCAGATAAGCCTTCGCTCCGCTCTGCTCCATTCTCTTAACCAGCTCTTCCGCGTACTTGGTCGGATGCAGCTCCAGGAATGCCTGGCCGAAGCATGCCGAGAAAGTCGGAGTCGGCTCGGTGATGCCGCGCTCGGTACCAGCCAGCTTTGCTGTGAAACCAGACAGGAAGTAGTACTGTGTCTGCTCCGGAGTCAGGATGGATACCGGCGGAAGTACGCCAAACGCATCTGCGGACAGGAAGATCACCTGCTTTGCAGCCGGTGCGGAAGATACCGGACGTACAATCTTCTCAATATGATCGATCGGATAGGAAACACGGGTATTCTCAGTCACGCTCTTGTCAGCAAAATCAATCTTGCCGTTCTCATCCAGAGTAACGTTCTCAAGAAGAGCGTTGCGCTTGATCGCATTGTAGATATCCGGCTCGGAATCCTTATCAAGGTTGATAACCTTTGCATAGCAGCCGCCCTCGAAGTTGAACACGCCGTTGTCGTCCCAGCCGTGCTCGTCATCGCCGATCAGAAGACGCTTCGGGTCGGTGGAAAGGGTGGTCTTGCCTGTGCCGGACAGACCGAAGAAGATCGCGGTGTTCTCACCGTTCATATCGGTATTTGCGGAGCAATGCATTGCTGCGATGCCCTTCAGCGGCAGATAGTAGTTCATCATGGAGAACATACCCTTCTTCATCTCGCCGCCGTACCA
>JAJQIL010000131.1 GCA_021199235.1 Lachnospiraceae bacterium
AACGAACAGAAAAAGGGAGAGATCAGTATGAACAGAATGAAAAAATGGATGACAGGCGCACTTTTGTTTCTGCTGTTATGCGTGATCGGCGTGCTGCCAGCATCGGCCGCCAGCTTTACGACAGCCGGGGACGCGACGTATTCGAATGGGGTCTATACGCTGACGGAGGCGAAATCCAGTCAGTCAGGCGGTATTCTATACGGTGCGGAGCTGAATACAAAAAATAATTTTGAGATTTCCTTTGAGTATTATGTCGGCAATGCCGTCGACAAACCAAGAGAAGGATTTATGCTGGTATTTGCAGACAGCGCTTTTACGACAGGCAATTACGGGAGATGTTTAGGATATGATGATTATATCTATGGGAAGAGTTCGTTCTATGGAATCGAGTTTGATTCTTATCCGAATGGAAGTGGCGATGAATCCGGACAGCATATTGCGGTGGTGAAAAATAACGGGACAAGTACCTCATATACGCATCTGGATACGGTGAGCCAGACTATCTGCGACAGCACCTGGCATAAAGCTGTGATTCGTTATGTCAGCAGCACCGGTACACTGCAGGTTTATAAGGATGGGGAACTGGTCCTGACCAGCACGAATTTTGCCCCGGCGGATCTGGCATATTTTGGAATTACCGGCTCGACCTATTTGTATGCATTTGGATATCAGAAGCAGATGATCCGTAATATTTCCGTAAACGCGGCGGAGGCATGCCTGATCACATATGATGCGAACGGCGGAAGTGTCGGCACCTCCTCACAGGTCGTTACATACGGTGCTGCTTACGGCACAATGCCGACACCGACCCGTACGGGATATACGTTCCAGGGATGGTTTACGGCCGCTTCCGGCGGAACACAGGTGACTTCCACGACAAAGGTGACGACAGGCGACCGCACGCTGTACGCGCAGTGGAAGATCAACACCTATAAGGTGACGTTCAAGGCAAATGGCGGCAAGGTCAATAAAAAGTCCAGCTCTTCGAGGACGGTCAATTATAACGCAACGGTCGGGTCGCTGCCGACACCGACACGCAGCGGCTATACGTTCCTCGGCTGGTACACGAAAAAGAGCGGCGGTTCGAAGATTTCGTCCTCAAAGGTGATCACGAGTAACGTCACTTATTACGCACACTGGGCGAAAAATACCAAAAAGGTGACGATCAAGCTGAAAGCGAACGGCGGAAAATGTTCAAAGAGCAAGATCACGACCACCTACGGCGGAAAACTGGGCTCACTGCCGACACCGACGCGCAGCGGCTATTCATTCCAGGGCTGGTATACGAAAAAGAGCGGCGGCACGAAAGTGACATCCGCCACAAAGACGAAAAAGGTACTCTCTACAAAGACGCTTTACGCGCACTGGAAAAAGAAGAGTACCAGCTCGAGCAGCTCGGGCAGTTCGTCTGGCAGCAGTTCATCAGGCAGTTCTTCGTCAGGAAGTACCTGCAATTACTGCGGAGGGAAGGGATGGAGAACCTGCCTTACCTGCCACGGAACCGGAACCATTACTACCTATTATTCTGTACCGAATTACTCCGGAAACAAATATAGCGGCGGATCCGGATATGTGACAAAGGCCTGTACGAATATACTCTGCTCAAACGGACATGTAACCTGTAGTTTCTGCGGAGGAGACGGTGTCAGGTAAAAATCATTGAAAATGAAGGAAGGCGGGTCTGAAAAGTCAGATGCACGGTTTCAATTTCAGAGATTTGTGTAAACAGAAGTAAATGGCTCATAGATTTGTGCAAATAAAGGCAAATGTCTATTGACATTTGTACGGTATCGCTGTATTTTATGCTTTGTTTACAACTACATATGCTTTTCTCTTATTCAGAGTGGTGGAGATACATAGGATCTGTGAAGCCACGGCAACCCCGGCGCAGTCCTCCGGAGACGGAGACGCAATGGAAGGTGCCAACCTGAGCGAGTAAACTCGAACAATAAGGGGATTTGATGATTGATTATTGAGTCCGCCTTTTTGGCGGACTCGTTTTCATCAGAAACCAGTGGAGAAAAACATACCACTTCGTAACTGTTCGTGTACGTGCAGTTACGGTTTCAGAAAAGAAAGGATGAAACATATGGACAGATACTTATTTACTTCCGAGTCAGTGACCGAGGGGCATCCGGATAAGATCTGCGACCAGATCTCGGACGCGATACTGGATGAGCTTTTGAAGCAGGACCCGATGAGCCGCGTGGCGTGCGAGACGGCCACGACGACCGGTCTGGTGCTGGTGATGGGCGAGATTTCGACCAGCGCTTATGTGGATATCCAGAAGATCGTGCGCGATACGGTGCGCGAGATTGGCTATACCAGAGGAAAATTCGGTTTTGACGCGGATACCTGCGCAGTGATCACCGCGATCGACGAGCAGTCGCCGGATATCGCGATGGGCGTGAACAAAGCGCTGGAGGCGCGAAAGAAAGCTGCTGATTCTGCTGATGCCGGAGAAACGCCTTCCACAAAAGTGAATGATAAGGAAACGGCTGGCAGTACACAGAAAAATGCGGTCGCAATCGAGAATACTATGTCGGAAGACGAGCTTGAAGCCATCGGCGCGGGCGACCAGGGTATGATGTTCGGGTACGCGACAAACGAGACGGAGGAGTATATGCCGTATCCGATCTCTCTGGCTCATAAGCTGGCGCGGCAGCTGACAAAGGTGCGCAAGGACGGCACGCTCTCTTATCTGCGGCCGGACGGCAAGACACAGGTGACTGTGGAATATGATGAGAACGGAAAGCCGTTTCGTCTGGACGCGGTCGTGCTTTCCACGCAGCATGATCCGGAAGTATCGCAGGAGCAGATTCATCAGGATATCAAAAAATATGTATTTGACGAGATTCTCCCGCAGGAGATGGTCGATGAAAATACAAAATTCTTTGTCAATCCGACCGGCCGTTTTGTCGTCGGCGGGCCGAACGGCGATTCCGGTCTGACCGGCCGCAAGATCATCGTCGATACCTACGGCGGATACGCAAGACATGGCGGCGGTGCTTTCTCCGGAAAGGACTGCACGAAGGTAGACCGTTCTGCTGCGTATGCAGCGCGTTATGTAGCAAAAAATATCGTGGCGGCAGGACTGGCCGATAAATGTGAGATTCAGCTTTCCTATGCGATCGGCGTGGCGCGTCCGACCTCCATCATGGTGGACACGTTCGGCACCGGCAGGCTTTCCGATGAAAAGCTGACAGAAATCATCCGCGAGAACTTTGACCTGCGCCCGGCCGGCATTATCAAAATGCTCGACCTGCGCCGTCCAATCTATAAGCAGACGGCAGCCTACGGACATTTCGGAAGGAATGACCTCGACCTGCCCTGGGAGAAAACAGACCGCGCGGAAGCGCTGCGGAAGTATCTGTCCGCTGATCCTTTTTATTCTGATGAAAACATGGCCAGGCTTAGCAGATCAATAGCGCAATTGGAAAGTGTTGGAGGAACAGCCTTTTAAGAAGTTTCTATTTTATAAAAATTTTAGAATCAACCCGTTTTCTTTAGGAGAAATGCTTTATTTCCTATGGTATAATAAAAGCCGTGCCATGCAGATGTTTTTCAATGGCACGGCTTTTTTGTCTCATCAGTCAGAGAAAAGCAGGGAATCTTATGTGCGGACAAATAACACACATAGAGAGTGGTAGTTAACAGGGAGCAGAGAATGAAATTACGGACACGGCTTGTGATCGCCTTTTTGATCATTATGATGGTGCCGTTTCTGATGTTTGGCATCATTATACTGAGTTTTACCAGATACCGCGGCGCGCTGGAGAACAATTACGGCGTGACTGTTACATTGGACAGTGTTACCGACTCGGTGCAGATCATCAGCAATTCCACGCAGGAAATATTTACCAATCTGCAGGAGCAGGCGGCTGAAGATACGGAAGTCTTTCTGGATGAAGACTATCTGGATCAGGTGAACAGCGAGCTTTTAGAGCGCTATTCGTTTCTGATGGTGAGAGTGGAAGAGGAGCTGTATTACAACGGAGCTGAAGAGGATGTGTCGGATCTTTTTGAAAGCCTGCCGATCTTCCGGGAAGCAGGAAGCGCCTCGGAGGCCAGCGCATATATCGGAGAGGATACGCAGGCCTTTGTGCGGCAGCTGGATGTAGAATTTGACGACGGTTCTACAGGCAGCGTTTTTATCGTATCCTCGGTCGGGCAGATCGTATCGCAGACACGCAGACTGTTCCGGGATCTGCTTATTGCGGTGGGAGTGATCCTGGTCTACACCGCGCTGGTCATGGTTATCTGGATCTATACCGGAGTCAATGTTCCTCTGAAGAAGCTGTCCGAGGCGACGCACCGGATCAAGGAAAAAGATTTTGATTTTGAAATAGAGGTAAAAGGAAACGACGAGATCAGCATGCTGTGCCGCAATTTCGACGATATGCGGCGGCAGCTGAAAATGCAGGAGGAAGAAAAAGAGAGCTTCGACCGGCAGAGCAAGGAGCTGATCAGCAACATTTCCCACGACCTGAAGACGCCGATCACGGCGGTAAAAGGCTACGTGGAAGGTATCATGGACGGGGTCGCGGACACGCCGGAGAAGATGGACCGCTACATCCGCACGATCTACATCAAGGCAAACGACATGGACCGGCTGATCAACGAACTGACCTTTTACTCAAAGATTGACACGAACCGCATCCCTTATAATTTCAATAAGATCGACGCGGTGGAATATTTTGACGACTGCGCCGAGGAAGTCGGCCTGGAGATGCACGAGCGCGAGATCCGTTTCTCCTATATTAATAATGTCGAGATCGGCACGCTCGTTATTGCGGACGCGGAGCAGCTCAAACGCGTCATCAACAATATCATCGGCAACTCCATCAAATACATGGACAAACCGAAAAAAGAAGTGCAGCTGCGCGTCTTCGACGCCGGGGACTACGTGCAGGTGGAGATTGAGGACAACGGCAAGGGCATCGAGAACAAAGACCTCGTGAACATCTTCGACCGCTTCTACCGTACCGACATGTCGCGCAACTCTTCACAGGGCGGCAGCGGGATCGGCCTCTCCATCGTGCGCAAGATCATCGAGGATCATGGCGGCCGCATCTGGGCGACCAGCCGCGTCGGCGAGGGGACGACGATGCATTTTGTGATAAGAAAGTATGTGTTAAGCACTTCTGCGCAGCAGTGAAATATAAAGAAATACGGAGGTAAAGTGTGTGAGCAGAATATTGATCGTAGAAGATGAAGGCGCGATCGCCGACCTGGAAAGGGATTATCTGGAGCTTTCCGGCTTCGAGGTGGAGATCGAAAACAGCGGCGACAGGGGCCTAAAGCGTTCTCTGGAAGAGGATTTTGACCTGATCATACTGGATCTGATGCTGCCGGAGATCGACGGCTTCGAGATCTGCCGCCAGATCCGTGAGAAAAAGAATCTTCCTATTATAATGGTGTCCGCCAAAAAGGACGACATCGACAAAATCCGCGGCCTCGGCCTTGGCGCCGACGACTACATGACCAAGCCCTTCAGCCCGAGCGAGCTGGTGGCCCGCGTCAAGGCGCATCTCGCCCGCTACGAACGCCTGGTGAACAGCAACATACAGGAGAACGATATCGTGGAGATCCGCGGCATCAAGATCGACAAGACCGCGCGCCGCGTCTGGGTCAACGGCGAAGAGAAAAGCTTCACCACCAAAGAATTCGACCTGCTTACCTTCCTTGCGCAGAACCCGAACCACGTCTTCACCAAGGAAGAGCTCTTCCGTGAGATCTGGGACATGGAATCGGTCGGCGACATCGCGACCGTGACCGTCCATATCAAAAAGATTCGCGAGAAGATCGAGAAACAGTCCTCCAAGCCGGAATATATCGAGACTATCTGGGGGGTCGGGTATCGGTTTAAGATGTGAAAAAATTCCGCTGTCTGAAATAGATAGCGGAATTTTTTATGAGGCGTAATGTCTTGCAGGAAGTTTTACGGCTAAAGTTGCATGGGTGTTCATCAAATTGATTTAAACTGCATAATAATCTGATTGACATCCTCTAACGACATATTTCTGTTTTCTGCAATCTTATCATTGGATATACCCTTGTTATGATCAGCAATAATTTGAATCGCTATTGTTACACCTTGCGCTTTTCCAATTTCTTCGCCTTGTTTTCTTGCGTAGTTAATCCCGGCATTGTAATCGCGAATTGCTTTCTCCCGCGCTTCGTATTCCAGTCGCTTCTTTTCGTCCGCACTCAGCTTCACCAGTGTATCGTAAGCCTCACCGATAAATTCATTCGTATCTGCCATTTTCTGAAAATCCTCCTTCCTCTCCCCATTGAAGAAGCGCAAATGAAAATATTACAATAATTTTTAAAATAATTATTTATGCATATAATATCATAACTATTGCAAAAATCAAATAGTTTTCGAATAAACCGGATCATTTGAACATGTGGAAAACCCCATGATTATCCACAAACGAAAAAGTTTCGCAAAATACTTAATATTTACGCAAAAACACATAATTTTACTTAATACGTTAAGCAGATTTGTGCAATATTTCTAAAAGAAATGATTGTAATTCAAAAAAAAGGGTGATATCATCAAAATAATGACGACACTATCTCCATTCGTGAATAAAACATGGAAATAGTACAAAAATTGGCTGACACAGCCAGAGAAGCAACATAATAAGGAGGGTTTGTGATGAGAAAAACAACCAAAAGGAACCGCATACTTGCCTTTATTCTGACCTTTGCGATGATCTTCCAGCAGGCCGGAATCACGACATTTGCGGACGAGGGGACAAGTGCCGCTGCGGGGACGACCGTAGAGGCGACGACGAATGATACGGACGAGACGACTGCGGCAGAGGAGGTTTCATCTGCGGATGAAACGAATGTGCAGACATCCGCTGCGGAATCATCGGCTGCGACGACCGAAGAGACAGCCGCACAGACGACGGTTTCTACGGAAGCAGCGTCAGAGACGGACGCGGCGAATACGACAGAAACAGAAGCGGCCGCAGAGACGACCGATACAGATACGACGGACGAGACAACGGCGGACGCTGAAGACGAGACCGAAGCAGCTGCAGAAGCCGCAACGGAAGATGCGACTGAGGCGGAAAGTGAAGAAGTCGCTGAAGCATCAACAGATGCTGCAGAAGAAACCGAATCAGCAGAAGCAGCGGTTGAAACGCAGGATACTGAGGCGGATGCTGAGGATGAGACCGAAGAAGAAGCTCCGAAGACTTCCTTTACCTATTCGGATGAGAATGTAGTCATTACGGCTACGGCATCCGAGGCTGCAAACTTCTCACAGGATACAGTGCTGGTGGCGGATTATATTGATCCGGATAGTTCCGCATATGAAGAAGCAGTCAGCAAGATCGAGAGCCAGCTCGGCAGCAGTCTGGGACTGACCGATGACAACACAGAGGCAGCGTACTTACTGTACGATGTCTATTTCCTGTCTGCTGATGGTGAGCGCGTAGAGCCGGAAGCTGGAACCGTGAGCGTGAGCATGGTATTCCGTCAGGCGGTCGACCTTGGACTTGCAGGTGAGATTACTACCAAAGCGGTTGTGCATATTAAGGACGGCAGCACAGCGGAGGTCGTGACAGACTTTGTCAATGTCAACGCAAACGGCGATGTGACTGCAATGGGATTTACGCAGGACAGCTTTTCTGAGACAGGGTTGGTTCTTGCGAGCGAAGGTGGAGAAGGAAATAATTCCGGCACTACAACGAATTCCACTGATTTATCGGATTATTTTACCAGCATAAAGGTTACGGTAAATGATGAAGAAGTAGATCTTGATAATACGGAGTTAGATGTCACAACATCCTACACATTTGCAATTACCTTTTCAGAAGATGGTTCACATGAATTGTCTGAAGTAATGTATTTTCAGATGCCAAGCAGTCTGGTATTGGAGAGTGCAACGGGAGTATTAAACGATCTTTCTGGTAATGCAGTAGCAACTTATTCCATCGATGCGAATGGCTACGTTACTGTAACTTTTACGGATGCAGATTTTATTGCCGCAATGAGTGATACTTCCCGAGATGTCAGCGGAACTTTTCAGTTTTCTGCAAGCATAGATGCCAGCGAAAGCAGTGATGGTAAGATTACGATATTCCCTGATACGGAAATTGAAAAGACAATTACAGTAGATGCCACAGCAAAATTATCTGTAACAAAATATGCGAATAGTAGCTACAGTAGTTCAATCAATTATATTGAAGGAAAAGGGTTTAAATTTATAATTAAAGTAACAGCGGAAAATGGAGATGTTTCTAATGTAACAATTAAGGATACCGTCGGAACGGGGCTGGCATTAGAAGGGTCTTATTACATAACAACAAAAGAATATGAGGCTAATGACTATACGGGGGATAATCCATCGGGAAGCTTTAGTAGTGATGGAACGATTACGCTGGATACAATAGCCAGTGGAACGACCTATTATATTGTATATTATGCTGATTTGACAGATGAGTACAAAGCGAAAATAGCTGCGTTGACTGGTGATAATACATTTGTGCTGGATTCTTCAAATAAAGTAAAAGTATCTACTACAGATGAAGATGTAGACGATGTTGAAGATACAGTAGATATTGATAAGACTTTTACCAGCAATGAGATATCACTTTCAAAAGGAAATGCATCTGTAGCCCTGTCAGCTGATGAGACGGTTTATGAACTTACATGGACATTGACTTATAATGCTGCAGAACTCCAGTCTGTTTATAATAATACTATTACTGATACTCTGGGAACCGACTTAAGTCAATATTATAATGTAGGCGACGTGATTACAGTTACGCGTTCGGATGGAACAACATTTACCATAACGATTGATAAAAGTGGAACATGGAGCTATACAATTGGCAGTAATTCTGCCGATTCTTATAACAGTGAGAACAAGACAGAAGTGTATTCTTATGTCTTTACTTATACATCCTATGTAAAAAAATCTACGGCTGATCAGTCATTTACAGATCAGACAGTTACAAATAGTGCGACGGATTCAAAAGGAAACACTGATGACGGTAGTGGAACAATCCCTGGGATTGGATATCCTTCGAAAACTGTTGTAGAAACAGCTTCTACTTATGCGATATGGAAGCTGACGATGCAGGTACCGGCATATACCAGCAGCTCTGATACAAAATACTACACCTGTATCACTGATGTAGTTACAGCAGAAGATGGAACTAAATTGGTATTGGATACCGATTCTCTGGAAATTACAAGCAGTGATTCCTCAGTATCAAATACGGCAAAGATTGTATCTGATAATAATGGTGGATATTATATTTTATTTAATACGGATAGCAGTGATACTACGACATCATACATTAATTTGATTGATAAGACCTATACAATCACATTAACGTATAAGTCCTATAATAAAGATAGCGCTAATAATGCGGTTGACGAGGGAACAAAAATAACAAATACAGCACAAGTATTTGAAAAAACAGTCACTAAAGAAACGACTGTGCCTGTGTCGGATAAAATTACTGTCTCCAAGAGTGCGATGACAAATCAGTCGTATTATTTCACAAATAATTACACTGATGGAAGCAAGATTACTTATTCAGCGGGTGGACAGTATATAAATTACGCTGTTTATATTGATGCAAGTAAGGTCGCATTGGCATCTAAGGATGTTGTTGTTGTTGATACATTTAATTCAGAATATTTGACTTTTGTAGAAAATTCTGCTTATATTAGCAGGAATGGAACAGATATATATTATGGTCAATATTATACTAGTGGAAAACCTGTAACGTATACGATTGCTGATAATTATGATGGAACTTCAACAATCACTTTTTCACTTGGAAATTTAACGGAATGGTCTAGTAAGGTAGACAATGGAAATACAAAGCAGAATTTTATCTTATATTATCAGATGAAAGTAGAAGATGATGTGTATACTGCAAATGGTGAAACTATCTCTCTTACAAATAATGCTGATGTTAAATATTCTGATAATACAGAGATAGGAACTGATACGTGTACTTATGAATATGAAAATCCGATAATAGAGAAAGGCATGACAACACCTGCCTCTACAAATGGATATGTTGCTAATTGTACAATTACAGTTCAAGCAAGCAGTGATTATATTTATGACGGATATATCACGATTGTTGATGATCTGACAAACCTGAAGCTTAATCTTTCGACCATCGTGGTTACGGAAGATGGCACGGCGATGAGCTCATCAGAATTGATTATGTCATATACATATGATGACAATGCGAATACTGGTGAGCTTACTATCAAAATTCCGGCAACGGCAGGAAAAACATATGTGATTACATATGACGCAAGTCTTGTTGGAACTGTAGGAGCATCAATTACGTATAGCAATACCGCAATATTAAAAGGAAATTCGGATACTTCCGATGAACAGCATGGTACTGTAGTGAAGGAACAGGTTCATGAGGGTACTGCACAGGTAACTTCCAAAAAATTCAGAATTTATAAGTATAATGAGAATAATGTAGGAATTGGTCTTTCTGGAGCAACATTCCAGTTATTGGATGGAGAAACAGGAGAAGTTTTGAAAGCTTCTATTCAAACTGGAGTTAATGGTTATTCCAATTATATTTCTCAGTTGGATGACGGAAATGGGCTTGAATTGAATCATCTGTATGCAATCAAAGAGATAACTGCACCAGATGGGTATGTAATCAGCGAAGAGGTCACCTATTTCTATTTATCCGATAATACATTAGATGCCACAGAGTTGGCTGCAAAAGGTTTAGTAACTTACACTGATAGTGAGGGAAACAGTTTCAACGTAGTAGAAGTACTTGCTACTCAGGCGGAAGTAGACCTGAACCTGAATATTGGAAATGCTCCGAAAGGATTGACAATTAAAAAAGTTGATTCTGACAACGATTCAACATTATTAACAGGAGCTGTTTTTGGCTTATATACCAAGAGCGGTGATGTTTATACTCTGGTAGGACGGTCAACGGATAATGGCGATGGCACATATTCATTTGCAAAGGTTGATGATGAGACGTATTATCTCAAAGAAATCAGTGCACCTGAAGGCTATCTGCTGAGTGATACGGAATATGAAATTACCGTAACAGATGGAGAGTATTATAAAGATGGAACAAAATTGAATATCGAACAGACTGCATCTATGCTTTCTTATGCAGATGTGAAGAAGCCTTCTGTAGAAATTAAGGTTACAAAAACTTACACAGGAACTGAATGGCCGGATGAGGGATTCACATTCACACTGGAAGCTTTGACAAGTGGCGCTCCAATGCCGGTAGATTCAAATGGAGATACAATTAACAGTGTAACGATAAATGATTCTTCTGACGCAACTAAGAGCTTTGGGACAATCAGCTTCACGGAGAACAACACTTATTACTACAAAGTCAGTGAGACACCAGGGAATGATACCACTATTAATTATGATTCGACGGTATACTACGTGAGAGTAGTTGTGGCGGATGGAAATAGTGGAAATAAGTCTGTGAATGTAACTTATACAACAGATTCTACTGTGACAGATGATAACTGCCAAAGCGCAAGCTACTCTAATGAGGTGAGTGGAGCTGTATTGACCACAAGCTTTGCAAACACTCTGAAGACCGGCACTATCAGTGTTACAAAGACGGTATCTGCAACAACTACAAAATCCTTTGAGTTTGTTCTGACTCTGACGGATACTGACGGGATAACTGCATATTCAAACAAAGATGTAACAGTAACAATAGATTCAGTTGTTAGCACAAAAACAACAGACACAAATGGCCAGATAAAATTTGAACTCACTCAGAATAAGACGGCAGATATCAGCGGAATTCCTTATGGAATCGGCTATTCAATCGACGAGAGTGAGACATCAAAGACTGGCTATACACAGACATGGACTGGAGCTACAAACGGTACAATATCCGATGGCCATGCATCAGTGAGCCTGAACTGTGAAAATATTGAGGTGGCAAAGGGTGGCCTGACTATCACAAAGACAAATGTAGGTGGAGATACAACTGCTGAATTTGAGATCACAGTAGAATTGAAGACAGGCGATAGTGCATATACCGGTACTTATAGTCTGAATGGAGAGGATGCTGTCAGCTATACCGGAGAAATTAAGCTTCGTCTGGCTCATAATGGATCTGCTACGATTACCGGTCTGCCAATCGGCACAAAGTATACTGTAACAGAAGAAAAGGCAAGTGGTTATCTGGTTGGTGAGGTAACGGCTGCATCGTCTGCAACCACACGGCCAAGTACGGAAATTACAGAAGAAAAAGCAGTTGCTATCGGTACGATTTCTGCATCTGATGAGAGTGTACGGATTGGATTCACGAACACAGTGGAAACAGGTTCTGCTACGATCAAAAAGGTGGACAGCAAAGGCATTGAAATAACGACATCGGCGGCAAAGTTCAGGCTTTATAAGCTTGATACAGATAATACGACAAAGCTGTACTTAAAGACTTTGCCGACAGTTGAGAACGGAAAGCTGACAGCGGCAGCAGAGTGGTCTATCAATGTGGATGATGCCGTTGCGCTGATGACTTCAAACGGAACAGTGACCATTGATGGACTGACATATGGGACCTATTATGTTGAAGAGACACAGGCACCGACGGATTATGTGAAATCGAGCGATGCAACATCTTTTGTAATCAGTGCAGAGACAGATCCTGTGAATGTTTCGGTTACAAACAAGAAAGAAACGGGTACTCTGACAGTGAAGAAAACTGTAAGTGTGCCGGATGGAGTGACGGTAAACAGCGAGGATTCCTTTAGCTTCACGGTGACACTGAGCAGTGCAACGGATGAAGATGGCAACAGATTTACTGCAAAAGTATATAATGCAGATTATACAGAAACCGATGGCACATACTCTTGTGTAACTGATAGTGAGAATAAAAATACAATTACGTTTTCACTGAAAGATGGCCAGTATGCTGTGATAGACGGTATTCCGTATGATGTAACCTATTCCGTAGCGGAAAATCTTACAGATGATCAGAACAAGTATTATACGGCAACCTGGTCAGGTGATGATAAGGATGGAACAATCAGCAATTCGAATGAAAATCCGAGTGTGACGTGTAAGAATACGCTGAACAAAGGCCTCCTGAGTTTGACCAAATACGTATCTGGAACAAATGCGGATGAAACAAAACAATTTACATTCAAGGTAACTCTGAAGAACTATACGGGTGTATTTACTGTATATGTAAACAATACGAAGGTAGCTACGTCTACGGTAAGTGGTTCTGATTCAACAGCATCGTTTACCTTAAAGCATAGCCAGACCGCAATTATCAACGACATTCCTTATGGGATTGAGTATGAGATTGAAGAGGTTTTGGGTGAAGACGACAGCGACTATTCGTCTAGTTGGACAGATGATAAGACTTCAGGAAAAATTGAAAGCGCCACTAAAAAAGAGACTTGTACAAACACGAAAGGTAGCGGAAGTCTGACAGTAACAAAGAAAGTAAGCCTGCCGACTGGAGTGAGCAGAAGTGATTCGTTCAAGTTTACGGTGACTTTGACTGATTCCGGCAGTCCTTATATTGGGGAGGTAAGCCTGACGCAGCCTGACGAATCAGACCGTTCACAGACCAGTACGAGTAATGTAACTCCGAATGACAAAGGCGAGATAACATTTACTTTGCAGTCCGATGAGAGCGCAACGATTAGTGGAATTCCTTATGGAGTCTCCTATAGCGTAGCTGAAGCTACATCAGATTATTATGAAGCAGCCTGGACAGATGGAGATAAGAATGAAGTTACAACAACAGATGGCACAGTAAACAGCTCTTCAACTGCTCTGATTTGTACCAATACATTGAAGAGCGGCAGTTTGAAGGTGACTAAGACGGTGAGTGTACCGACAGGTGTTGAAAAGGATACGGATGAAAAGTTCACTTTCAAGGTAACACTGTTCGATTACACCGGCACGGTCTATGCCTATGTTGGTGAAGAGACGGAGCCAAGAGGTGCATCAACAACTGCTGAAAACGGAACGGATAGTGTTCTCTCCTTTGATCTGACTGATGAAGAAACTGCAACTATCAGTGGTATTCCGTATGGAGTGAAGTATACTGTAGAGGAGACGTCTGAAAACGACAATATGTACGAAGCGTTCTGGAATGGTTCAGAAGGGACGATTGAAGACACAAGTGTAGATGCATCCTGTATTAACACACTGAAGACCGGTGAACTGAAGGTGTATAAGAGTGTGGCAGGAAATAACGCGGATACAAACAAGTACTTTGAATTTACGGTGACATTAATGGATGGAAATAATCCGTTTAACGGAACTGTAAAGGTAGACGGTGAATCTACAGATGTTACAGATGGAACGATAACCTTTAGTCTAAAGCATGATGAGACAAAGATTATCAGCGAGATTCCTTATGGAGTAACATATACTGTAGAAGAGAAAGATGATTATGATGATTATAAAGTAACTGATTCGAGCAACGCATCGGGCACAATTAATTCAGAAAGTGTAGAATCCAGCTGGACGAATACGCTGAAGACCGGTCAGCTGACAGTGACAAAGGAAGTTGACGCTTCATCCTATGATGGAACCGTGGGCAGAACATTCCACTTCACAGTGAAACTGACCAACAGCGATGGCTCTGATTACACATTGGGCGCGAGTCTCAAGGTAGCAGACGCAGAGGAACAGTCATTCATTGGTTCAACGATTGATTTTTACCTGACTGATGGCAAGAGTGCGGTGATCAGTGACATCCCATATGGTGTAAGCTACACCATTACAGAAGATCAGTATAATGCATGGACGTCGGAACTGAGCGGAAATGTGGATGACAAAGCTACGGGGACAATCAGCAATTCCTTAAGCGAAGCATCCGTAACCTGCACAAATACGCTGAAGACCATCGACATCAGCGGCAGTAAGACATGGGTCAATAATGAGGATAACAGCGGATGGCGTCCGACCAGCATTACGGTGAACCTTCTGGCAGGTGAAGATATAATAAAAACCGCGAAGGTTGAAGCTGATCAGAGTGGAAGCTGGAGCTACAGCTTTGAAGATCTTCCGGAATATGATGCTAATACGGATAAGAAGATTGCTTATTCGATTGAAGAGGAAGCGGTAACGGGCTACATGACGAGCGTTGAATCGGATGATGACAGCAACACATACAACATTACGAACACGCTTAAGACCGGTTCTCTGACTGTGAGTAAGACGGTAGACGCCTACAAGGTAAATACCAAGAAGGAGTTCACATTTACAGTAACGCTGAATGATGCAAAGATTAAAGCGGAAGAAAGCGTAACCTATGAAGCAACAGGTGCTTTGAACTCTGTAACGTTCAATAATGGTGAAGCTACAATTACACTGAGGGCTGACGAGTATGTAACCATAACAGGAATCCCTGCGGGCATTACTTATAGAGTGACCGAAGATAATGAGCTTGGTTATACGGCTGATGCAGAAACGAAAGAAGGAACAATCGCAGCTGAAAATATCGGAGAAGAATATGTTTCTGCAACTGCAGCGTTTGTGAACACCTACGCCGCATCGGGTACCCTGACCCTGGAAGCTGCGAAGACCCTGACCACCACAGAGACTCCTCTGCAGGCAGGCCAGTTCAGCTTTACAGTGGAAGGCGGCAAGCTCACGGAAGCAATCACAGTGACCAATGACGCAAACGGTAACGTGACATTTACGGATGGTGAGGCTTATACCGATACCTATGATGAGACGGACGACGGCAAGACCTATATCTACACCGTGAAGGAAATCAATGACGGGGCGGATGGTTATAGCTACGATGATGTGGTTTACACCGTGACGGTTGAGGTTTCTGACAACGGCGACGGCACGATGGGTACGAAGATCACGTATGAGTCTTCGAAGACCGGCACAGTCGGCGGCATGGCATTCAGCAATGCCTACACGACGGACGGCCAGATCGTCCTGGATGCGCTCAAGACCTTAAGCGGACGGACGATCGAGGCGGAGCAGTTCAACTTCAATATCGCGGAAGTTGACGCAGACGGCAAGGCAGTTTCGAACGGCTACACCGGCAGCGCAGCGAACAACGTGGGCGGCGAGATCACTTTCCCGGTGATCACATACAGCCAGTCCGGTACGTACTATTATAAGATCACGGAAGTAAACAGCCAAAAGAGCGGTTATACCTATGACAGCAGCGAATTTATCGTGACGGTTGAGGTAACGGATGACAATGCGGGCAATCTGACCGCGGAGATCACGGGAATCACGAAGGACGGCGAAGCGGCGGACGCGGTAGCGTTTGCGAATACGTATGAAGCGGACGGAACCTTAAGTCTTACAGCAACAAAGACACTGACCACCACAGAAACGCCTCTGCAGGCAGGACAATTCAGCTTCACAGTGGAAGGCGGCAAGCTGACCGAAGCAGTGACGATAACTAACAATGCAAACGGCAATGTAACGTTTGCGGACATCGACAGCTATGATGAGACAGACATTGGTAAGGAATACATCTATACAGTGACAGAGGTAAATGCCGGAGCGGAAGGCTACACTTACGACGACACGGTTTATACTGTGACAGTGAAGGTAGTAGATAATGGCGATGGCACACTGAGTACAGAAAAGACCTATGTGTCTTCGGCGGCTGGTACGGTGAACGCGATGGCATTCAGCAACAGCTACGCGGCGGAAGGCCAGATCGTTCTGGAAGCGACGAAGACTCTGAATGGCAAAGCAATCGAGGCAGACCAGTTTACTTTCAGTATCGCGGAAGTAGACGCAGACGGCGCAGCAGTGGTGAATGGCTACACCGGCAGTGCGGCAAACAACGCGGCAGGTCAGATCATCTTCCCGGTGATCACATACACCGAATCCGGCACGTATTACTATCAGATCACTGAAGTGAATGGCGGAGCAGCGGGTTATACCTACGATGACACCGTTTACATCGTGGTCGTGACCGTGACGGATGACGGAGCCGGAACGCTGAACGCGGAGGTAACGGGAATTCTGGCGGATGGCGAGACAGCGGATACGGTGACGTTTGAGAATACGTATGACGCGACCGGCACCTTAAGCCTTGCGGCAACGAAGACCCTGACCACCACAGAGACACCTCTTAAGGCGGGACAGTTCCGCTTCACAGTGGAAGGCGGCAAGCTGACCGAAGCAGTGACAGTGGCTAATGATGCAGACGGCAACATCACGTTTGCGGATGTGGACAGCTATGAACTCTCGGATGTCGGCGAGACCTATACCTACACGGTGAAGGAAGTTAATGACGCGGCAGCTGGTTATACTTATGACGACACGGTTTATACCGTGACTGTGACGGTATTCGATAATGGCGACGGCACGCTCGGCACGGAGATCAGCTATGGTTCTTCGAAGACCGGCGAGGTGAGCGCGATGGCATTCAGCAACAGCTACGCGGCGGAGGGACAGATCGTCCTTGAAGCAGTGAAGACCCTGAACGGATGCCTGCTCGAAGCAGAGCAGTTTAACTTCAATATCGTAGAAGTTGACACGGACGGCGCGGCAGTGGAAGACGGTTTCACCGGAAGCGCAGTGAACAACGTGGCCGGTGAGATCACCTTCCCGGTAATTACCTACACCAAGTCCGGCACGTATTACTATCAGATCACTGAGGCAGACGGCGGAGCGGCTGGCTACACCTACGATGACACCGTTTACACCGTGATCGTCACCGTGACTGACGACGGAGCCGGAACGCTGAACGCGGAAGTGACCGGAATCCTGGCAGACGGCGAAGCGACGGGCGCGGATGCCGTGGCATTTGTAAATACCTATACGACTGAGGAGACAGAAACGGAAACAGAAACAGAGACAGAAACAGAAACCGAAACAGAGACAGAAACGGAAACCGAAACGGAAACAGAGACAGAAACGGAAACCGAAACGGAAACAGAGACAGAGACAGAAACCGAAATGGAAACCGAGACAGAAGCCAAAACAGCGGAGATTCAGGTGACAAAGAACCTGCAGAACTCCAACGGAGACACGCTGTTTGCAAAAGACCAGACCTTCTATGTAGGCCTGTATACGGATGCGGAATGTACGAACCTCTACGCGATGAAGGCGATTGAGTTTAAGAACGCTTCCGCTTCGACCGTGAGCTTCACGGATCTGGAGACCGGCAGGACTTACTACATCGCAGAGTGCGATGTGAACGGGACGGCTCTTACCTCCGGAATAGAAACCTTTACGGACGGCTCGACATACTCACCGAACTTTGGCGACAATGCGACGACAACGACCGTGACGGTATCGGACGGCGGCGTGACGACGGTGACCTTCGCGAACGAGTTCTATACAATACCGAAGGGCTTCTACATGGAAGGCATCCTGACCATCACGAAGAAGCTGC